>JAHJSJ010000163.1 GCA_018830415.1 Alphaproteobacteria bacterium
ATGAAAGCACGGATCGGGGCGCTTGGCGCGGTAATGGCGGCGGCATTGGCGCTGGCGGGGTGCGATGCGATTGCGCCGAATGGCGGGATCGACGGGATGGATATTCCCGAAGTGGCTGACGGCGACATTTCCGAAGCCACCATGAAAGACGTCACCCGCATCCTGTCCAGCGACGAATTTGAAGGGCGGATGCCCGGCACTGCGGGCGAGGAAAAGACCATCGCCTTGCTGACCGAACGATTCAAGGCGGCGGGGTTGCAGCCGGGCAATAATGGTTCGTGGGTGCAGGAAGTCCCGCTGATCGAGATTACCGGCAAGGATTACGCCCCGCTGACGATTGCGGGCAAGGGTGCGAACATCGCGCTCGATTTCGCCAAGGACTGGGTTGGCGTGACCTACCGCGAAGAAGCCAAGACCACGTTGGCGAACAGCGAAATGGTGTTCGTCGGCTATGGCATCAACGCGCCCGAACGCGGCTGGAACGATTACGAAGGGCTCGACGTCAAGGGCAAGACGGTGGTGATCCTTGTCAATGATCCCGACTGGCAGGCGGATGGGTTGGACGGCCCGTTCAATGGCCGCGCGATGACCTATTACGGCCGCTGGACTTACAAATATGAGGAGGCCGCAAGGCAGGGCGCGGCTGGTGCGCTGATCGTGCATCAGACCGAACCGGCCAGCTATGGCTGGAATGTGGTCGAAAGTTCATGGAGCGGCCCGCAGGCCTATGCCCAGCGCGGCGAGAACGCCCCGCCGCTGACGCAGATGAACGGCTGGATCACCGAAGATGCCGCGCGCAAGGTTTTGAAAGCCGCCGGACAGGATCTCGACGCGCTGACCACCGCGGCGCAGGCGAAGGGGTTCAAGGCGGTGCCGCTGCCGCTCAAGGCGTCAACCAGCTTTGCCAGCACCTTCCGCAGCTTCAAATCGCACAACGTGATCGGCATCCTTCCGGGCAGCGAAGCGCCCGATGAATATGTGCTCCACACCGCGCATTGGGATCACCTTGGGCGCTGCACGCCTGCGCCTGATGGCGATGATATCTGCAACGGCGCGGTCGATAATGCCACCGGCACGGCGGCGCTTGTCGCTTTGGCTGAGGCCCACGCCAAGGCTGGCCCTGCACGCCGCAGCCTGGTGTTTCTCGCGGTGACAGCGGAGGAATCGGGCCTGCTCGGCGCAAGTTACTATGCCGCCAACCCGGTGTTTCCGCTGGCGCAGACGGCCGGCGGGATCAATATGGATGCGTTTCAGGTGGCAGGCCCGGCCAAGGATGTGACAGTCGTCGGCCCCGGCAAGTCGCAACTGGATCTGTTCCTTGATGCCGCGCTCAAAGCCGGTGGGCGGGTCGCCACCCCCAATCCCAAGCCCGAAGCAGGCTATTACTACCGTTCGGATCACTTTGCCTTCGCCAAGCTGGGCGTGCCGATGCTGTATATCGATGGCGGTGAGGATCTGATCGATGGCGGGCGCGAAGCAGGCGCCAAGGTTGCGGCCGATTACACCGAAAACCGCTACCACGGGCCGAAGGATGAATTCGACGAAAGCTGGGACTGGTCGGGCGTGATGGCCGATTTGCAGCTGTTCTTCCGCATCGGCCGGATGATGGCGATGAGCACGAGCTGGCCCAACTGGAATGAGGGGGACGAGTTCAAGGCGGTGCGTGACGAGGCCTGCGCGGCGGCGGATGGGGGCTGCTGATCCGTCCATGACGATGATCATGCCCCCCGAATGGGCTGCGCAGGACTGGCTGTGGATCGGCTTTCCGCATCTGGCCGATGAATGGCCCGGCTGGCTTGAGCCCGCGCAGGAACAGATCGCGGCGTTTGCCAATGCCGTGGCCGAAAGCGGGCAGGACGTGCGGTTGCTGGTGCGCGATGAGGCCAATGAAGCCCGCGCGCGCGATTTGGTCAGCGCCAAGGTGATACTGGAGCGGCGCGTCTATGGCGACATCTGGCTGCGCGATACCGGGCCACTGGTGGTGTTTGACGGGGCCAGACGCGCCGCGCGGCGGTTTGGCTTCAACGGCTGGGGCGGCAAATATCTGATGCCGGGCGATCAGGAAATCGGCGCGCAGCTGGCGCGTGATGCCGGGTTGGCGATCGGCACGTCAGCAATGATCCTTGAAGGCGGGGCGATTGACGGGGATGGCACCGGGCTGGTCGCCACGACGCAGCAATGCCTGCTGAACCCCAACCGCAACCCGGCGATGACCCGTGCCGATATCGAAGCAGAGCTGGCCGCGCAGCTGGGTTTCACCCGCGTGCTGTGGCTGGGCGATGGGCTGATCAACGATCACACCGACGGCCATGTCGATAACCTTGCGCGGTTTGTCGGGCTGAACCGGCTGGTGGTGCCAGAGGCGACCGGGCGGGACGATCCCAACGCCGCAATCTACGCCGATGCCGCCTCGCGCGCCGCAGATTTCGGGGTGGAGGTGGCGCGCATCCCTTCGCCCGGACGCATCGAGCGCGATGGGACGATCGAACCCGCCAGCTATGTGAACTTCGCCATCACCACCCATCTGGTGGTGGTGCCGACCTTCGGTTCGCCCCATGATGCCGATGGTGTCGCCGCGATTGCCGCGCTGTTTCCCGACCGCGCCACGATCGGCTTGGCGGCAGAGGCAGTGCTGGCAGGCGGCGGAGGGTTCCACTGCGCCAGCCAGCAAATGCCCGCCGCGCCAGAGGCGGTTTAACGATTCGTTAGCGGTTCGGCGCGATGATCGCTCGCATGAACCGCGCGCTTGCCCTTGCTCATCCGCTTATCGCTGCCACTGGGCGGATTGACCCGTTCAATCTTGCGCGCAGCATGATCGTGCTCGGCTGTGCGGCAACGCTGATCCTTGCGGGCTAGGGTCTGACCCTGGGCACTGACGGTCTGACAGGTTCAGCCGCGCAAATCGGGCGGGGTCGCTTCGGCACGGATCAGCGCGATGGCATCGGCAAGGCTCATTACCCGCTGATGCTCTGCGCCCAGCGTGCGGATGGCGACGGTGCCTTCGTCGGCCTCACGTTTACCAACCACCAACAGGTGCGGAACCTTGGCGAGGCTGTGTTCGCGCACCTTGTAGTTGATCTTTTCGTTACGCAGGTCGGTTTCGACCCGCAGGCCCGCCGCCTGCAACTGCGCTGAAACGTCGCGGGCGTAATCATCGGCTTCAGATACGATGGTCGCTACCACCGCCTGCACCGGGGCGAGCCAAACCGGCATCCGTCCGGCAAAATGTTCGATCAGGATGCCGATGAAGCGCTCATACGAACCGAAGATCGCGCGGTGGAGCATCACCGGGCGGTGCTTGTCGCCATCCTCACCGATGTAATGCGCATCCAATCGTTCGGGCAGCACCCGGTCGGACTGGATCGTGCCGACCTGCCAGGTGCGGCCGATCGCATCGGTCAGGTGCCATTCGAGCTTGGGGGCATAGAACGCGCCTTCGCCGGGGAGTTCTTCCCATTCAAGACCGTTCGCCGTCAAAGCATCGCGCAGTTCCTGTTCGGCCTTGTCCCAATCGGCGTCCGATCCGAACCGCTGTTCGGGGCGCAGCGCCAGCTTGATGTCATAGGTGAAGCCGAAATCGGCATAGACGCTATCGGCCAGCGCGATGAAATCCTGCACTTCGGCCACCACCTGGCCTTCGGTGCAGAAAATATGCGCATCATCCTGCGTGAACTGGCGCACCCGCATCAGCCCGTGCAGCGCGCCGTGGGGTTCGTTGCGGTGGCAGCAGCCCATCTCGCCCAGCCGGACCGGCAGATCGCGGTAGGACGTGATGCCCTGTTTGAACACCAGCACATGCGCCGGGCAGTTCATCGGTTTGAGCGCCATCCACTCAGCATCAGCGGCGACGGCGGGGTGCGAGCCACCACCGCTTTCGTCGACTTCGGGCACCATGTCGGGCACGGCAAACATGTTCTGCGCATATTTGCCCCAATGGCCCGATTGCTCCCACTGGCGCACGTCCATCACCTGCGGGGTCTTGATCTCGCGGTAGCCTGCGCCGTCCATCTTGCGGCGCATATAGGCTTCGAGCTCGCGCCAGATGCGATAGCCCTTGGGGTGCCAGAACACAGAACCGTGCGCTTCTTCAGCCAAGTGGAACAAGTCCATCTCGCGGCCCAGCTTGCGGTGATCGCGCTTGGCTGCTTCTTCCAGCCGCGTCAGGTGCGCTTGCAGCTGCTTCTTGTTGAGCCAGCCGGTGCCGTAGATGCGCGTCAGCTGCGCATTGTTCTGATCGCCGCGCCAGTAAGCGCCTGCGACGCGCATCAGCTTGAAGGCATCGGGGTCGAGTTTCCCGGTGCTCGGCAAATGCGGGCCGCGGCACATGTCGAGCCAGTCGTTGCCGCTCCAATAGACGGTGAGTTCTTCGCCCTCGGGCAGTTCCTGCGCCCATTCGGCCTTGAAGCTCTCGCCCTCGCCCGCCCACTTGGCGATGAGTTGCTCGCGGCTCCACACTTCGCGGCGCAGCGGTTTATCGGCGCGGATGATCGCGCGCATCGCATCTTCGATGGCGGGCAGATCATCCATGCTGAACGGCTCGCGGCCCTCGGGCGCCTTGACGTCGTAATAGAACCCGTCGTCGGTCGATGGGCCAAAGGTGATCTGCGTGCCGGGGAACAATGCCTGCACCGCTTCGGCGAGCACGTGGGCGTAATCATGCCGCGCGAGTTCGAGCGCATCGGCTTCATCGCGCGCCGTGACCAGCGCGAGGTTGGCGTCGCCATCGAAGGGCCGGTTGAGATCGCGCAGTTCCCCGTCAACCCGCGCGGCCAGTGCCGCCTTGGCAAGGCCGGGGCCAATCGCGGCGGCGATATCGGCGGGGGTCGATCCGCGAGGCACTTCGCGCACCGATCCGTCGGGCAGGCTGATCTTGAGCAGTTCGGTCATTGTTCGCAATTCCGTCTGGTTTGGCGCGCCTTAGGACAAAGGGCTACGCACCGAAAGAGCGGTGTTGAACGAAAACCGGTTGAGGGAGAACACCGCGCCGCCCCGAACCGAGCGGCGGGCCTCGCGCTTAACGCACAGCCCCCCGCTCCCGGATAGTCCGGGTGGTGGTGGTGGCAGTGGTGGTCAGCGTAACAGCCATGGCGGTGAAATAGGCATCCAACCGGTTTTTGTCACGTGCAAGTTGATGAAACACACCTTGGAACAGGCTTTTCGGGCACTTCAATGGAAAGCACCCTTGACAAAAAGATGACAGAATGACAAGTATGCTTTCCATAAAAGAAAGGAAGCTTGTCTAATGACCAACATCGTCAAAGCCCTCATCTGGGCCGCTGCCATTCTGATCGTCGCGCTGCTGAAGTCGCGCGGGCTGATTTCCGTCGAGTCCGCGCAAACCCTGTTCATCGTGCTGCCGCTCCTCGCCGTGCTTTCACTGCGTCGTTCGGGTTCGAGCATGTGCGGCCAGGGGACGGTATCGTGACCGGCGACACCGCAAGCCCGGGCGTGTTGGGCCGAGGCCCGCTGTTCTGGGGTGGGCTGATGCTGGTCAGCTACCTGCTGGTGGCGGCGCTCGGCACGACCGGCGCGGTCGACGGGGCGCCGCTTTATATACTGGTGATCCTGCCTTTTGCCCTCGTGATGCCGATGATTGCTGCCGCCAACCGCAGGAGCGAGGCGCGATCGTCAGGTTGCGGGACGAAGGGCGAAGCCCAACGCCGCTATACGAAGCGGGTCGCGGTGTTCACCTTCCTCTATCTGGTTGTGCTGGGGGTCATGACATTTGCCATCAAACAAGGCGACGTTCCCCCGGTCTTGCGAACCTTCCTTGCGCTGCTGCCGGGTCTTGCCGTGGTCGGCATCTTCTGGTCGGTCGGCCGCCTGATTGTCGAGGAGCAGGACGAATTCCTGCGCATGCTGGTGATCCGCCAATCGCTCATCGCCACCGGCTTTGCGATGTGTGCGGCTTCGGTCTGGGGATTCCTCGAATCCGCCGAAGTTGTGCAGCATCTTGATGCCTATTGGTGGGCGGTCGCGTGGTTCTTTGGCCTCGGCATCGGCGCGGCGGCGAACCGGATACGATACGAAACCTGGGGCGCGGTATGAACAACCGCCTCAAGGTGCTGCGCGCCGAGCGGGACTGGAGCCAGCAAGACCTTGCCGATCGGCTGGGCGTGAGCCGCCAGAGCGTCAACGCTATCGAGAAGGGTCGCTACGACCCATCGCTGCCGCTCGCCTTCACCATCGCCGAGCTGTTCGACCTGCCGATTGAAGCGATCTTCAGCCGCGATTAAACCTCCAGCGCCCCCGAACCCTTTTCGGTCACGATCCGCTTGGTCCCCGCCAGCTTGGTCGAACGCTGCTTGATCCCGGCGCTGAAGCGATATTCAGTCACGGCGCGGGTGGGGGTGAGGTCGATCACCATATAGCCGCGCTGCGCGGTGTCGGCCCATTTCAGTTGGTCGTTCTCGGCAATCAGCGCGCCCGCCAAGGTTTCCGGCGGGATGAACGACAGGTAGCTTTCAAACCCCGGCGAACTGACCGAACACACGCCCAGTTCCACGCCCACCTTCGCGCCGTCATGAGCCAGATCGAATGCCCAGCCATTGTGGGTGTCACCCGCCAGCACCAACAGATTGGCATTGGCATTCAGCGCGGCTTTGAACACCCGGTCGCGCGCGGCGGGATAACCGTCCCATGCGTCCATGTTGAGCGGCAGGCCGACCTTGCTCGCCATCGCTGATGCGCTCAGGCGCTGTTTGATGAAATCGGGCAGGCCGTCGCCCAATTGACTGGCGAGCGCTTGCGGGGTTTTGAGGTTGCCGATCAGCACCTGCTGCACCAGCACCTGCCATGCGGTGCCGCTGGCGGTGGAGGCAGACAGCCCCTTTGCCAGCCACGCTTCCTGCGCCTGCCCCAGCAGTTCGCGCGCAGGGTCGGCCCAGGCGCCATCGCGAAACGTCTCCAGCGCGGCCAGCGCAGCTTGCGGATCGGTCTGCCCTTCCAGCACCTTGCCCAGATCAAGCTGCTGATTGCGCCCTTCCAATCGGGTGTCGAGCCGGAACAAGGTCGCCAGATCGCCGACCTGATAGGTGGCATAGGGTTCATCGGATACCGGCATCCATTCGCGGTAGGCCTGCTTGGCCGCTGCCTTGCGCACCGTCCATTCGCCCTCGGTGTCCGGCTGATGGTTTTCCGCGCCGTCTTTCCAGCTGTCATTGGCGGTTTCGTGATCATCCCAGACCGCGATCATCGGCAGCACCTGATGCAGCCGCTGGCAATCGGGGTCGGCGCGGTAGGTGGCATAGCGCAGGCGGTAATCGGTCAGGCTGATGATCTCGGTTGTCGGGGCCAGCACCCGCGATGGTTCGGCCTGATTGGGGTCAGGATAGGTGCCCGCGCCATATTCGTAGATGTAATCGCCCAGATGCACCGCAAGATCGGCATCATTGGCCTCAGCCGCGTGGCCATAGGCGTTGAACCAACCAAATCCGTAGTTCGAGCAGGAAAACACCGCGAGTTTGAACTTTGCGGTTGGCCCTTCGGGAAGCGTGCGCGTGCGGCCCACCGGCGAGGTCGCACCGCCCGGTGCGATGAAGCGGTAGAAATACCAGCGATCAGGCTGAAGGCCGGAGGCGACACCCTTGGCGCACCAGTCGCGGCTCGGCGAAGCGGTGACTTCGCCTTCGGCAAGGGTGCGGGTGAAATCTTCGGTTTCGCTGACCTGCCAGGTCAGCGTGGTCTCCGCCTCGCCTACGAACCGTGTCCACAACAGCACGCTGTTGGCCGACGGTTCGCCGCTTGCCACCGAATGGGTGAAGCCGCTGCCAAATGTGCGCGCCGCCAGCGGGGTCGCGGCCAAGGCGGCAGACGCCCCGGCGAGGGTGAACAGATTGCGGCGGGTCAGCGCCGTTTGGGAAGGGGCGGGTTGGCCCGCCGGTGTGGTGATGTTCATGGCGGCGTGCGTAACCCTCTCTCTTGTCATTGCGATGACAATGGTTGCCTTTTTGCTGCCGTGCAAGGCATGGAACGCACATGAGCGCAATCACGTACCACACGCTTTGCGATGGCCGCCGGATCGCCTTTCGGCTGACGCAGGGAACCGGCCCGGCGCTGGTGTTCCTGCCCGGCTATATGTCAGACATGGCAGGCAGCAAGGCGGCGGCCCTGTTTGCTGGAAACGAGGCGCAGGGGCGCGCCTGCCTGCTGATGGATTACTCGGGTTGCGGATCGAGTGATGGCGATTTTGCCGAAGGCACGCTGTCGCGCTGGCGCGATGAAGTGCTGGCGCTGATCGCCAGCTATGTCGCCGGGCCGGTGGTGCTGGCGGGATCGTCGATGGGCGGGTGGCTGATGCTGCTGGTGGCCGAGCGGCTGAAGGATCGCCTCGCAGGGCTGATCGGCATTGCTCCCGCGCCCGATTTCATCCGTTGGGGCTATTCTGAGGCACAGCGTGCGCAATTGGCGGCGGGCGAGACGATTTACGAACCCAACCCCTATGGCCCCGAACCGACCCCGACCCATGCAAAGTTCTTTGCCGATGCCGAATGTCATCTGCGGTTGGAGAGAGACGTCAACCTCACCTGCCCGGTGCAGCTGATCCATGGTCAGCGCGATGAGGATGTGCCGTGGGAAATCAGCCTGCGTCTTGCCGCTGCCTTACGTTCGGATGATATACAGGTAACACTGATAAAGGACGGCGATCACCGCCTGTCGCGGCCCAGCGACATTGCTCTTATCAAGGCCATTGCGGCCCAGTTTTACGGATAGTCAGCCATTGTCTTTGCTCCTTGCCCTGCTGCTTCAGGTTGGCCCCAATCCGATGGTCGGGGGAATGCCGACCGATGATCTGGTGCGCGACCGCCCGCCACGCGATTCTTCCGTGAAAGGCGAATTGAACGCCAGCAGCGCATGGCACGCATCCTGCCTCGATCAACTCGCTGCTGACCCGGCGCGCGCGCACAGCATCGCGCAAATCCGCCGCAGCGAAACCACCGGGGTTGATCGGGTACTAGCCAATCACTGCCTCGGCATAGCGGCGAGCGAGTTGGGATTGTGGGATGATGCCCGCGCCGCCTTTATCGCCGCGCGCGACGGCACGCCGCCTGACGAAGCGCGCACCCGTGCGCGGTTTGCGGCGCTGGCGGGCAATGCCGCGCTGGCGGGCGGGGATGCGGCAGGCGCGCTTGATCTGCTGGCACTGGCGCAGACGGACGCACAGACGGCGGGCGCAGCCGTGCTTGAAGCATTGGCCGCGATTGACAGTGCCCGCGCGCTGGTAACGCTGGGGCGCAGCGATGACGCACTGACCGCGCTGGAAGCCGCCACCACGCTTGCCCCTGAACGCAGCGAGGGCTGGTTGCTGAAAGCCACCTTGCTGCGGCGGCTTGATCGGCTGGACGAAGCGCAGGCCGCGATTGAACGCGCAGCGCTGCTCACTCCCGAAAATCCTGAAATCGGGCTGGAGGCCGGGGTGATCGCGGTGCTTTCCGGGCGTGACGAGGCGGCGCGGCAAAGCTGGCAATCGGTGATCGATCTTGCGCCGCAAGGCCCGTTTGCAACCACCGCGCAGGAATATCTTGCGCAACTTCCCCCCGCAGCGGGCACCGCGCCTGCCACGCCGCCGGAAGCGGAGCAGCAGCCGTGACCGCGTTTTCGGTGCTCGATCTGGTGCCGGTGCGCGAAGGGGGCACCTTGCCGCAAGCCTTCGCCGCGGCCACGGCCTTGGCCTGCGCAGCCGAAGCGCTGGGGTGCGGCCGGTTCTGGGTGGCGGAACACCATGCGATGGACGGGATCGCAGGCGGTGCGACATCGGTGGTGCTCGCCCATATCGGCAACGCCACCAGCCGCATCCGGATCGGTTCGGGCGGGATCATGCTGCCCAATCACACCCCGTTCCAGATTGCCGAACAATTCGGCACGCTCGACGCGCTGTTTCCGGGCCGGATCGATCTGGGGCTGGGCCGCGCGCCGGGGGCCGGGCCGGAATTGCAGCGCGCGCTGCGCAAGAACCTGCACCAGGCGTCCGAATATTTCCCGCAGGATGTGGTCGAACTGCGCGCGCTGCTGACAGGCGATATCGACTTGCCGATCACCGCCACGCCGGGGCTGGGTGCCAAGGTTGAGCTGTGGATGCTGGGATCAAGCCTGTTCGGCGCGCAACTCGCCGCGAAACTGGGCCTGCCTTACGCGTTCGCCGCGCATTTCGCGCCTGATCATCTGGATGGGGCGCTGGCGCTGTACCGCCGCGATTTCCAGCCATCTGCCGCGCTTGATCGCCCGCATGTGATGGTGGCGATGAATGTGTTTGCCGCTGAAACCGAAGGCGAGGCGCGCCTGCTTGCCTCCAGCCAGCAACAAAGCTTCGTCCGGCTGCGCAGCGGCAATCCCGGCAAGCTGCCCCCGCCGGTGGCCGATTACACCAACACCCTGCCCGCCCCCGCACAGGCGATGCTCGCGCATATCGGGCAGGCGGCGGCGGTGGGCACGCGCGCGCAGGTGCGTGACGGGATCGCCGCATTTGCCGCGCGCACAGGGGCGGACGAGATCATGCTGTGCGGCGCGACCTATGATCCGGACGCGCGCATCCGCTCACTCGAATTGACGCTGGATGCCTGCAAAACCATGGCAGCGGTGTAAAACACGCAATCAACGCGCTTGCGCCGGATGGGGGTAAGCGCGTATCGCCAGCAACACGATTAAAACAATCCGGCACAATATAATTACAGGAAGTTGATGCTGGATCGCAGGACGCCGGGAGCCAATGATGGGGCTGAAAACCACCACCGAAGCGACGCTCAAATCTCAGGAGCGCGCGCTGATCAATGCCCTTGGCCTTCATCTGGAAGCCTCGCTTCTGCCGGGCGATGGGCCGGCAGACAAGCCCGCGCTCAAGGCGGCGGCAGGCTACCTGCTGGAGGCCGCACGCACTCGCGCTCCGGGCCAGCCATTGGTGCAGATCGAATCCGCGAGCGGCGAGCGGCGCCATCTGCGGATCGCCATCATCAATGATGATATGCCGTTTCTGGTCGATTCGGTGGCGGCGACGATTGCCGCGCAAAGCCTTGGCATCGATCTGCTGCTGCACCCGGTCATCGTGGTGGAACGCGATGCGGCAGGTGCGATCACCGCGTTGGGCAAGCCCGGCGAAAAACCCGTGTCCGGCAAGCGCGAATCGCTGATTTATTGCGAAACCCCGCGCGTCGATGCCCGCCAGCGGCGCGAGCTGCTCGAAGCCTTGCAGGCCACGCTTGGCGATGTGCACGCGGCGGTCAATGATTGGCCCGTGATGCAGGCCGCGATGGCGGCGGATCGCGAACAGGTTGACGCTGTTGATGCCGAAGCGGGCGCGCTGCTCGGCTGGCTCAATGGCGGGATGCTGACGCAGCTCGGCCACCTTACACGCCACCGCAATGGTAGCGAAACCGCCGTGCTTGGCATCTGCACCGGTTCGGCGCGCGAATTGCTGGCCGAAGTATCGCTTGAGCGTGCCTTCGAATGGTTTGACCATCCCGATGCAGCGGGCAAGCCGCGCGCGCTGCTGGCGATCAAGTCCAACGTGCAATCACGCGTGCACCGCGCCAGCCCGCTGGATCTGTTCATTGTGCCGCAGCGCGAACAGGGCAAGGTTGCCGCGCTATCCATCCATGCGGGCCTGTGGACGAGCGCGGCGCTGGCTGCGCGACCGGGCGAAGTTCCGGTGCTGCGCGATGTGCTGGGCCGGTTGACTGCGACGCTCGGCTATGACCCGGCGGGGCATAATGGCAAAGCGCTGGTGCACGCCTTCACCTCGCTTCCCAATGATCTGCTGACCGCGTTCGATCCGGCCAAGGTGGTCAATCTGGTCACGGCCAAGATGGCGCTGCTTGACCGCCCGCGCCCGCGGCTAGTGCTGGTGCGTTCGAGCCTTGAACGCCACGCGTTTGCGTTTGTGTGGTTGCCGCGCGATCAGCTTTCTACCGATGTGCGCTTGCAGATACAGGCGATGTTGCTGGCAACCCCCGGCGCGGCGCTGCTCGACTGGAGCCTTGAGGTTGAAAGCGGCTCGCTGGCGCTGCTGCGGTTTCTGATCGATGTGCGCGGATGCGATGATCTGCCCGATGACGCCGCGGTTGAGGCGCTGCTGGTGGATCTGCTGCGTGGCTGGAACGAGGCGGTGGCTACGCATCTGGCCACCCACGGAGAAGAAGGCCGCGCCGCTGCGCTGGCTGGTCGCTATGCCCCTGAGTTCCCCACGGGATATCGTCTATCCTACGGCGCTGCAGAGGCTGCGCGCGACATTGCCAAGCTGCGCACGCTGGCCTTGGCCGAAACGGAAGCCAATCCCGCCGACCGCGCGGTGCGGCTCTACCGCCTGGGCGAGGACGGGCCGGACACGCTGCGGCTCAAGGTCTATGTTCTCAAAGGCGCGCTGGAATTGTCCGATGCGGTGCCTGCGCTGGAGAATTTCGGCTTCCGGGTGGCGGCCGAAGTGCCGACCTTCCTGACCGATCCGGCGTTGGGATCGATCCATGATTTCATCCTTACCGTGCCCGCCGGGCTTGAGGCAGGTGCGTTGCTCGAACGTGCCGGATTGATCGAAGATGCACTGGCCGATGTGCTGAACGGCCTGGCAGAAGACGATCCGTTCAACCGGCTGGTGGCGGCGACCGGGCTGGCCCCGCGGGCGGCAAACTGGATGCGTGCGGTCTATCGCTATCTGCGCCAGACCGGGGTGAGCTACACGATTTACACCGTGGTCGATGCGCTGGTCGGTGCGCCGCAGGTGACGCGCGCGATGGCGGCGCTGTTCACTGCGCGCCACGATCCGGCCTTTGCCGGTGGGCGCGGCGAAGCGATTGCCGCGGCGCAAACCGCATTCACGCGCGGGCTGGCGAAAGTCTCGGCGATCAATGATGACCGGCTGCTGCGGCTCTACCGTGCGGTGATTGATGCGGTGCTGCGCACCAACGCCTTTGCCCCGGCTGCGGGTGAGGCATTGGCGTTCAAGATCGACAGCGCGCTTGTCCCCGGCCTGCCCAAGCCGCTGCCATGGCGGGAGATTTTTGTCTATTCGCACCGGGTTGAGGGTATTCACCTGCGTTCGGGTGCGGTCGCGCGCGGAGGCCTTAGATGGTCTGACCGGCGCGACGATTTCCGCACCGAAGTGCTCGGCCTGATGAAGGCGCAGCGGGTCAAGAACGCGGTGATCGTGCCGACCGGGGCCAAGGGCGGGTTCTATCCCAAGCATCTCCCCTCGCCCGCTCTGAATCGCGAAGCCTGGGCCGCCGAGGGCCGCGCATCTTACGAAATCTTCATCCGCACGCTGCTGTCAGTCACCGACAATATCGTCGGCGGGAAGGTGGTGCACCCGGACGCTGTGCAGGTGCTCGACGGCGAAGACCCCTATTTCGTGGTCGCCGCCGACAAGGGCACGGCGACGTTCTCGGACATCGCCAACGGGATCGCCCAATCGCGCGATTTCTGGCTCGACGATGCCTTCGCCAGCGGCGGATCGAACGGTTATGACCACAAGGCGATGGGCATCACCGCGCGCGGCGCTTGGGTATCGGTGCAACGCCATTTCCGCGAAATGGGAATCGACGTGCAGTCGGATTCCATCACCGTGGCGGGCTGCGGCGATATGTCGGGCGATGTGTTCGGCAACGGGATGCTGCTGTCCAAGGCGCTGAAACTGGTCGCCGCCTTCGATCATCGCCACATCTTTATCGACCCTGCGCCCGATCCGCTGGCCAGCTGGAAAGAGCGCAAACGCCTGTTTGAACTCCCCCGGTCAAGCTGGGAGGATTACAACGCCGCCCTGATTTCCAAGGGCGGCGGGGTGTTCAGCCGCGCGTCGAAGGCGATCAAACTGCCCAAACAGGCACGCGAATTGCTCGGCATCCAGGCCAAAGAGATCGAACCCGAAGCGCTGATTACCGCGATTCTGCGCAGCCCCGTTGATCTGATGTGGTTCGGCGGGATCGGCACCTATGTCAAAGCTCCGCAGGAAAGCCACATTCAGGTTGGCGATCCGGCCAATGATGGCTTGCGCGTCGACGCCACCGAGGTGCGCGCGCGGGTGATCGGTGAAGGCGCCAATCTTGGTATCACGCAGGCCGGACGCATCGCCTTTTCGTTGGCAGGCGGGCGGATCAATACCGATTTCATCGACAATTCCGCCGGGGTCGATTGTTCGGATAACGAGGTCAACATCAAGATCGCGCTCGCCGCAGCGACCGCTTCGGGCAAGCTGACCGCGAAAAAGCGCAACACGCTGCTCGCCGCGATGACCGATGAAGTTGCCGCCATTGTGCTGGAAGACAACCGCCTGCAGGCGCTGGCGCTGTCGGTCGCGGAAAGCCGCGGGCCGGAGGCCATCCCCGCCTATATCCGCCTGATTGAGCGGCTGGGCGAAGTCAGCGATTTCGACCGCCGCACCGAAGGGTTAGCCGACGGCGAAGCCTTGTCGCGCCGCGCTGCTGACGGGCGCGGGCTGACGCGGCCTGAACTGGCGGTGTTGCTATCCTCGACCAAGCTGGCCTTGCAGGCCGCGATCGAAGCGAGCGCGCTGGCCGATGATCCGGTGCTGGAACCGCTGCTGATCGCGCGCTTCCCTTCGGCCATGCGCAAGACCTATGCCGTCGAAATCCGCGGCCACCGGTTGCGGCGCGAAATGATCGCGACCAGCCTGGCCAATCGTATGGTCAACCGGCTGGGCATGGTTCACCCATTTGAGCTCGCCGAAGAAGAAGGCGTTGGCCTTGCCGAAGTTGCGGGCGCTTTCGTGGTGGCGGAACGGTTGTTCGCGCTGGAACCGCTATGGCGTGAACTTGACGAAGCGGCGATCCCCGAAGCTGCGCGCCTTGCGCTGTTTGATCGGCTGGCAGCGGCGGTCGGCAATCTGATGTCCGATGTGCTGCGAACGGCGGCGGGCAAGGCTTCCGCTGGCGCGATGATTGGCGAATTGTCGCAAGGCGTCACATTGCTGACCGCGGCGCGTGAGGAATTGCTCAGCGCCGAACCGCGCGCGCGTTCACTGGAGCTGCGGCAGGGGTTTGTCGCCGCCGGTGCGCCCGATTCGCTGGCGGCGCGGGTTGCCAACCTGTTTGACTTCGATGGCGCGGTGGGCCTTGCGCGGTTGGCGCTGGATAGCGAAATCGATGCCAAGCTGCTGACCCATGCCTTTGCCGAAATCGGCACGCGGCTGGGGCTGGACTGGGCGCAGGGGGTGGCAGCGCATATGTCACCGTCTGACGTGTGGGAACGGTTGCTGGTATCGGGCCTCGCGCGTGATTTTCAGCAAATGCGGATCGAGTTCCTGCGGCGGTTGATGCGGCGCAAGGGCGGCAAGGACGATCCGCTCGGCGCGGTCAGCGACTGGGCGACGCATAATGCCGCATCGGTCGCGCAGTTCCGCAACATGATCGCCCGCGCGCAGGCCCGCCCGCCGGTGGGTGCAGCAATGCTCGCGCAGATCGCCAGTCAGGCGCGCAATCTGCTGGAGAGATAGGCGGCACGTCTCGCCTCTATCCCATTTCTGGCAGCTTGACCCTTCGGCAATTTGCGGCAAGTCAAAGGCCGCAGGCAGCCTGAGGGGCATAGGCACACAATGACATCACCCGAAACTGATTACGCCGATGTGGTCATTGTCGGCACGGGCCATGGCGGCGCGCAGGCAGCGATTGCCTTGCGCCACCACGGCTTTGACGGGTCGATCCTGATGATCGGGCGCGATCACGCGCCGCCTTACGAACGCCCGCCTCTATCGAAGGAATACCTTGCCGGGGACAAGGGGTTTGAACGGATCATGATCCGCCCGGAAAAGTTCTGGGCGGACAAGGAGATTGCGCTCAGGCTCGGCGCGGCGGTGACGGGAATCGATCCGGCGGCGCACCGTCTGACGCTGTCGGATGGCAGCACGGTGACCTATCGCAAGCTGATCTGGTCAGGCGGCGGCGATCCCCGCCGCCTGCCGGTGCCGGGTGCGGTGTTGCCGGGGGTGTTCTACGTGCGCGACAAGCGCGATGCCGATGCGATGATGGCGGCGCTGGCGGGCGGGGCAAAACGCGCCGTGGTGATCGGCGGCGGTTATATCGGGCTGGAAGCCGCGGCCGTGCTGCGCAAGCTGGGCTGCGAGGTGGTGCTGGTCGAAATGCTGCCCCGGTTGCTGGCGCGGGTCGCGGGCACGGAAATGTCGGATTTCTACGCCGCCGAACACCGCCGTCAGGGCGTCGACGTGCGGCTGGAAACCGGGGTCAGCGCGGTGCTGGGCGAAGATGTCGGGCGGGTCACCGGCGTGCGCCTTGACAATGGCGAGGAGATCGCTTGCGACATGGTGGTGGCGGGCATCGGCATTGTGCCCGCCGTCGCGCCGCTGATTGCTGCGGGCGCTGCCGGGTCAAACGGGGTCGATGTCGATTTCTGCTGCCGCACCACGCTGGATGACATTTACGCCATCGGAGACTGCGCCGCGCACGCCAATGCATTTGCAGGCAATGCCGTGATCCGATTGGAATCCGTCCAGAATGCGCATGACATGGCGAACACTGTGGCACGCGCGATCATGGGCGAGAAGGAACCCTATCACGCGCTGCCGTGGTTCTGGTCAAACCAGTATGATCTCAAGCTGCAAACCGCAGGCCTGAGCCTTGGTTTCGACCAGACGATCCTGCGCGGCGATCCTGCGACACGCAAGTTCACCGTGGCTTACCTGAAGAACGGCAAGCCGATTGCCTTCGATTGCGTGGGCACGATGAAGGATTATGTGCAGGGCCGCAAATTGCTTGAAAACGGCGTGGGCAAGGTCGATCCGGCGTTGCTGGCTGATCCCGAGGTGCCGATCAAAGACCTGATGTAAGCCGCGCGAGCGCCCACTGCGCGGCATCGGCCACCACCGGATCGGGATCGTTGGTGAGCGCGCGGACCTGCGGCACAAGCGCGCCGTTCCCGCTGTTACCCGCCGCATAAAGGCAGTTCCGCACAAACCGGTCGCGCCCGATGCGCTTGATCGGGGAGCCTGAGAACAGCGTCCGGAACTCCGCATCCTTGAGCGCCAGCAACTCCGCCAGCCGCGGCGCCACCAGTTCGGCGCGAGGGAGAAATTCGCGGATCGCCTGCGCGGATTGCGCAAACTTGTTCCACGGGCACACGGCGAGACAATCATCGCAGCCATAGATTCGGTTGCCTAAACCTGCGCGCAGCTCCTCGGCCACCGGGCCCTTGTGTTCGATGGTGAGGTAGGAAATGCAGCGCCGCGCATCGATCCGGTAGGGCGCGGGGAAGGCGCCTGTGGGGCAGGCATCCAGACAGGCGCGGCACGAACCGCATTGGTCGCGGTGCGGTTCGGCCAGCGGCAATTCTAGCGTGGTGTAGATTGCGCCCAGAAACAGCCAGCTGCCATGTTCGGGGCTGACCAGATTGGTGTGCTTGCCCTGCCAGCCGATCCCGGCCGCTTCCCCAAGCGGTTTTTCCATCACCGGGGCGGTATCGACGAAGACTTTCACCTCAGCCCCCGGCACTTCGGCCACCAGCCAGCGGGCCAAAGCCTTCAGCCGCTTTTTCACGACATCGTGATAGTCCTTGCCCTGCGCATAGACCGAAATCCGTGCGCGGTCCGGCGCGCCTTCCAGCGCCAGCGGATCATGCGCCGGGGCATAGCTCATGCCGAGCGCGATCACACTGCGCGCGGCGGGCCACAGCCCTTGGGGGGAGCGGCGATGGTCAAGCCGCGCTGCCATCCATTCCATGCTGCCATGCTGCCCTTCGCCCAGCCACGTCTCCAGCCGCGCAGAGCGCAGCGGGTCTTCGCCCGCGCTGGCAAACCCGCAGGTCGCAAACCCCAATGCCGCCGCCTGCGCGGTAATCTGCGCCGCCAGATCAGGTGTTGCCGAGGGGTTAACCATATTTCGAGAGGCTCCCGTTTAATCCTGCCGCCTAACCGCGTAAGGCATGGACATGGCGGTAAGCGAACATCATCGGGCGGGCAATCACACAGCAGGCGGGACTGCGGCGACAATCGACGCCCGCCCCCTCGCGATCGAAGCGTGCGGGCTGGTCAAAAGCTTTGACGGCACCCGCGCGGTTGACGGGGTGGATATCTCTGTCCCCCAAGGCGCGATTTACGGCATCCTTGGCCCCAATGGCGCGGGCAAGACCACGACTTTGCGAATGTTGCTCGGCATCATCGACCCCGACGAAGGCGTGCGCCGCGTGTTCGGGCATGATCGCCCGCACGATATCGGCCGCTTGATCGGCTATCTGCCCGAAGAACGCGGGTTGTATCCGGCGATGAAAGCGATTGAGGCGATTGCCTTCATGGGCGCGCTGCGCGGATTGCCACTGAAAGAAGGCCGCGCGCGCGGAGCTGAGTTGCTCGAACGTCACGGCCTTGGCCACGCGGCTGACCGGCAGATCAGGCAGCTATCCAAAGGCATGGCGCAAACCGTGCAATTGCTCGGCACGCTGGTGCACCGCCCGCGGTTGGTGGTGCTGGACGAACCCTTTTCAGGCCTCGATGCGATCAATCAGGGCAAGCTGGAGGTAATGATCCGCGCGCTGGCAGAAGATGGCGTGACGGTGATCTTTTCCACCCATGTGATTCACCATGCCGAACGGCTGTGCGAAGGCGTGGCGATCATCGCCGGGGGCAAGGTGCCCTATGCCGGCAGTGTCGAGGCTGCGCGTGACCGGATCCCGGCGCAGGTGCGGCTGGAGACCCGCGCGCGCGAGGGTGCATGGCTTTCCGCGCTGCCCAAGGATGCCAAGCGCAACGGTGATTTCTTCCAGTTCCCGCTTCCCGAAACGGGGATCGAACCGCTGCTGCGGCAATTGATCGAGGGCGAGGCGGGGATTCTGTCGCTGTCGATTGAACGGGCGGGCCTGCACGATGCCTTCGTTGCCATCGCGGGTGAGGCCGCCGCCCGCCAGCTCGAAGCCGATTCGGCGGAGATGCAGGCATGACCGAAACCTCCGCCCCGATCCGTCCGCGCCTGTCCACGCTCGAAGCCGCGTGGGTGATCGCCCGGCGCGATTTCGTCGCCGTGTTGTTCAGCCGTGCCTTCTTGTTCTTTCTGCTTGGCCCGCTGTTCCCGGTGATCGTCGGCGGGTTGGCCGGGAGCATCGGCGGGCAGGTGCAGCGCGGCGCGGTGAGCATCGAGGTGGGCCTCGCCATGTCCGCCGCCGATAATGCCGCGATGATCGCTGCGCGTGAACGGATCGCCCCGCAATTGGGCGGCGCGCTGCCAGCCTTGCGCGAAGTGCCTCAGGCGGTGGGTGACCCCGCGTTTGACGCACGCGCCTTCATGGAGGCACGCCGGGGCAATTACGCCGCGATCATGACCGGCACGCCAGCCGCGCCCGTATTGACCGGCACCGAAGGCCAGATCGCCCGCTGGCAAGGCCCGATCGGGTTGATCGCCGCGAATGCGCTGTCGGCTGAACCGGCTAGCTTCCCCGATATCGCCGCGCAGGTGGTGACCACCAGCGCCGCGTCGGAACGGTCAACCCGGATCCAGACCGCGCAGATCGCGCAGATGCTGCTGTTCCTGCTGACAATGCTGCTGGCGGGCATGGTGCTGTCCAACCTCGTCGAGGAAAAGGCCAACAAGATCATCGAAATCCTTGCCGCAGCGATCCCGATGGATGCGGTGTTCACCGGCAAGCTGTTTGCGATGCTGGGGGTGTCGTTTGTCGGCATTGCGGTGTGGGGCCTGGCGGGCTGGGGCCTGTGGGCGGCGGGCGGCGATGGCATCACGCAAACCACCGGATTTGACCTTACCCGCCTGCCCGCGCCTGCGGTCGGCTGGCCGCTGTTTGCCGCGCTGGGGGTGGTCTATTTTGCGATGGCCTATCTGCTGCTGGGCGCATTGTTCCTGACCATTGGCGCCATGGCGAACACCGTGCGCGAAGTGCAGACGCTGTCGATGCCGGTCACGATGATGCAATTGATGGTGTTCTTCCTTGCTGCCTACACCATCAACCTGCCTGGGTCGGGCATGGAGATGGCCGCGATTGCCTTTCCGCTGTCATCGCCGTTCGCAATGCTGGCGCGCGCGGCGATGGAGCCTGCCTTGTGGACACATGCGCTGGCGCTGGCGTGGCAGGCGCTGGCCGTGCTGGCGCTGGTCAAGGGCGGATCACTGTTGTTCCGCAAGCGGGTGATGAAATCGGGCGGGGCCGGGCGCGTGAAGAAAGCGTGGTTCACGCGGCGCGCGAAAGGCACGGCTGAACCCGCCGGATAAGTCCTGAAACGAAACGCACTATTGACAAGCCTGTAAGTTGCGGCAGGATGCGTTTATACCAGAGCAGCCCCAATCCGAGCGACTGCCTGACGGGAGAGAATAATGGCCACCATCGCCCCACCACAGCGACCGCAAGTGCGCCGCGAGCCGACCTCTTACGACGCATTGAAGGCGCATTTCGCCGCCCATCCCGAAGAACGCCCGCAGCACCCGCACAAGTGGGATGTCAGCCGTTCGGACATCTATTTTGAAGACACCTGGCAGCCGATCTTTGCCGAAATGCGCGCCGCTGGCCCGCTGCATTACATCCCCGAAAGCCCGTTCGGCCCCTATTGGGCAGTGGTCGGCCACAAGGCGATCCAGCATATCGAGGCGCTTCCCGAAACCTTTTCATCCAGCTGGGAATATGGCGGCATCACCATCCTTGAACGGCTGAGCGAGGAAGAGGCTGCGGCGGCCAATATCGACACGCGCGAACTGCCGATGTTCATCGCGATGGATCGCCCGCAGCACACCGGCCAGCGGCGCACCGTCGCGCCCAAATTCACCCCCACCGCGATCACCGACATGGAAACGGAAATCCGCGCCCGCACCGGCGAACTGCTCGATTCGCTGCCGCGCGGGGAAGTGTTCGACTGGGTCGATACCGTTTCGATCGAACTGACCACCGGGATGCTCGCGATCCTGTTCGGTTTCCCGTGGGAAGATCGCCGGTTGCTGACCTTCTGGTCGGACTGGTCGGGCGATACCGAACTTGCCACCGTGCGCGAGTTGGACGAGCTGCGCTGGAACGTGCTGCAGGAAATGGCGGCCTATTTCCAGTCGCTGTGGATCGAACGCACGATGGACAAGGAACCGGGCAATGATCTCATCTCGATGATGCTCCATTCCGAAGCGATGAACCAGATGCGGCCCGAAGAATTCATGGGCAATCTGGTGCTGCTGATCGTCGGCGGCAATGACACCACCCGCAACACCATGAGCGGCATTATCCACGCGCTCGACAAGTTTCCCGATCAGCGCAAATTGTTCGAAGAACAGCCCGAACTGATCCCCAACGCGGTGCAGGAATGCCTGCGTTACCAGACCCCGCTCGCCCATATGCGCCGCACCTGCACCGAAGACACCGAAGTGTTCGGGCAGACCATCCAAAAGGGCGAAAAGGTGGTGCTGTGGTACCTTTCGGCCAACCGCGATGAAGAGGTGTTCGACAATCCGGACAAGCTCGACATCACGCGTGAAAACGCGCGGCGGCATCTGGCGTTCGGTTACGGCATCCACCGCTGCGTTGGTGCGCGGCTGGCGGAATTGCAGCTGAAGGTGTTGCTGGAAGAAATGCACAAGCGCCGGATGCGGGTGCACGTCGCGGGCGATGTTGAGCGCGTGCGCGCCAATTTCGTCCACGGCTTCCGTAAGCTGGAGGTGGAAATCACCACCTTCTGATTCGGCCAGAGCGCGCAAAGCGCACAGACGTGAAACCATCGCGGCGATTCGCGCGTAGCATAAGGGTGAGTTGCCGCCCCCGATGACGAAGGATCGCCCGATGCGCCTGCCTCTGCTCCACCGCCGCACTGTGATCGCCGCTGCCGGGATCGGTGCTGCGCTGCCGTTTCTGGCGTCCTGCGGCGCGGCACCGGCGGAGGCCAAGAGCTTTCCCAAGGCCAAAAGCGAGGCCGAATGGCGCCGGGTTCTGACGAAAGATCAGTTTCATGTGCTGCGTCAGGGCGGGACGGAACGCGCCTTTACCTCGCCCCTCGATAAGGAAAAGCGCGCGGGCACATTCGTGTGCGCGGGCTGCGGCAACGCGCTTTATGCCTCGGCGCACAAATACGACAGCCGCACCGGCTGGCCGAGTTTCTGGCGGGCCATCGACAAGGGAGCGGTTGGCACCAGCACCGATTACAAGATCGGCTTTCCCCGCACCGAAGTGCACTGCGCCGACTGCGGCGGGCATCTGGGGCATATTTTCGGAGATGGGCCGAAACCCACGGGCAAACGCCACTGCATCAACGGGGTGGCGCTGACATTCGCTCCCGCCTGACGCATCAAGCGCGGCACGGGCCTGCGAATTATTCCCTCAGCAGCGCCGGGGCCTGCAACCGCGCTGCAAGACGCGCAAAATCGCCAAGCGCGAAGGTGTCGTCGAACACCATGCCATAGTGAGAATCGCGCCGCCATCGCACCTTGGCGCGCACTTCGCGCATTTCGCCGTTGACGGTCGGCACCTCGATTCGCACGCTCTGATCAATCGCCAGCAAACCGTCGCAGGCAATTCGTGCGCCCTGCTGCGACAGGTTTTCCACCACGCCCTCCAACCGTTGGGCAAGCGAAGTGATCGTCACCGGAAAGCACAGGCCCAGCCGCAAGCCGCGCTTGGGATATTCGCCGGATTCGCTGATCAACTGTTGCACGGCGACTGTGTGCACAAAAGTGAAGCCCGCTTCGTTGCCGCGCTCC
>JAHJSJ010000164.1 GCA_018830415.1 Alphaproteobacteria bacterium
CGAGCGCGGCGGCATGACGCTGACCGGAACCGTTTCGAACCCCTTGTCCTGCGGCGTTACCGGGGCAACCGGAACCCGATATGTCTTGGCGACGTAGTAGCTATCATCATCGCCGGTCAGCACTTCGATGGTGCTGAGCATCTTGACCCAATAGGTCGAAAACCACCCCGGCACCACGATCCGCAGCGGGTATCCGTGCAGCAGCGGCAGCGGTTCGCCGTTCATGCCCCACGCCACCAGCACATCATCGCGCATCGCGATATCGATCGGGATCGATTTGATGAATTGCGGCGCGCCGCCCACCATCGGCACATCCAGCCCGGCAAAGCGCACGCGCGCGGCGCCATCGGCCACGCCTGCCTTGGCCAGCACATCCTTCAACCGCACCCCGGTCCAGCGGGCACAGCCCATCGCGCCATTGCCCCACTGGCCTCCGGTGACGCGCGGCTGGGAAAACCCGCGGCCATTGCCCGCGCATTGGTTGATCGCGACCACATCGACATGATCACCCGCATTGGCGATATCATCCAGCGTCATCGACACCGGCTGCCGCACCGCGCCGCCCACCGCCACGCGGTGCGCAGCGGCGTTGATCTGGGTCGGCATGTCCCAGTTCCAGCGCACGAAGAACCGGTCATTGGGGGTAATCGTGCCGTGATCGAACACCGCCATCGGGGTTTCGAGCACCGGGGGGCGCACGCGATGGACGACCATTTCGCCCTTGCCCGGAAATCGCGGAGTAAGCGGACGCTCGCTCGGCCCGCCGGGCAGGCCGAGGTCGATCATCCCGTCACCGATCAGGCGCTGTGCCAGCACCGGCGCGGCCAGCACACCGCCGCCTGCTCCGGCCAGCAACGCCCGGCGGGTCAGCCGGGATCGTGTCTTGCCATTCGCATCATTGCCGTCCGCCATCGTCACGCCCTTTCTGCGCCCGCGCTTTCGATCCGGGCGAGCAAGGTGCCAATATCGGCCACCGCCAGCCCGTGATCGCGCAGCAGATCGCCAATATCATCGATCCGCGCCATTTCACCATCATCGCGCATGATCGAACAGATCACCGCTGCATCGCCAGCGTCGGCCAGCCGCGCCAGTTCGATCGACGCCTCGACCGCCGAAGGCCGCGCCAGCACCCCGCCTGCCTGCGCAATCAGCGGGAAGACATGGCCAGGCGAATGGATATCGGCTGCGCTTGATCCCGGCGCAATCGCGACTGCGACCGTGTGGGCGCGGTCGGCAGCGGAAATGCCGGTGGAAACCCCGTGTGCCGCCTCGATCGAGCGGGCGAAGGGTCGCCCGGTCTGACGATGCGTGCCTGAATTGATCAGGCTCAGGCTGAGCCGCCCGGCCAGTTCCGGCGTGATCGACAGACAGATCAGCCCGCGTCCGTGGGTGGCCATGAAATTGATCGCTTCGGGCGTGACATGGCGGGCAGCGATCATCAGATCAAGATCGCCGCCGCGCAGGCGATCACCCGAAAGCACCACGATCCGGCCTGCGGCAATATCGGCCAATGCCTGATCGAAAGCAGTATCCGCGCTCACCCCAGATCCCTCCCCGCGGCAAAGCTGCGTGCGCCCAGCACCACCTGCTTGCCGACCAGTTCCAATTGCCCGCGCGCGCGTTCATCAAGACATTCGCCATCGGGCGAAAACAGCCCGCGATAGGTGCGGATGGTGGCGCCCATCGGGGTTGGCCAGCCGCGCAGGGCATGGGTGATCGCGCGCATCGTCAACAGCGTGCTCATCGATGCCTGATCGCCAAATGCGGTCGCGATCAACCCGACCGCGCGCCCATCAAGGTAAGGCCGCTCATCGCGCGCAAGATCCTCAAGGTAATCGAGCGCGTTCTTCACCACGCCTGAAATCGTGCCGTGATAACCCGGTGCGGCGATCAGCAGCCCATCGGCTTCGCGCACCGCGGCGACCATTTCCGCCCCTTGCGTGGGATCGTGCAGCGGGCCGCGATAATGCGGCAGGGCGGTGAGATATTCGCCGCCGAACACCTGCACCGTCGCCCCTTCGCCAGCGGCAATACTGGCGGCAAGACGCAGCACCTGTTCAGTCGTGCTGCCGGGATTAACCGTGCCGCCAAGGGCCACGATGGTCGTCATGAGAATGCCGTCCTTTCGGTAATATAGGCGTCAAGCAGCGCGGTTTGTTCCGGCGTGAAATGCAGGCCAAGCTTGGTGCGCCGCCACAGCACATCCTCGCCGCTGCGCGCCCATTCGGCAGCGATCAGATAATCGACTTCGGCGGCGGTCAGGCCGTGGCCGAAATCTTCGCCCAGATCGGCTGCGCTGGTCGCCGTGCCAAGGATTGCCCAGGCGCGGGTGCCATAAAGCCGGATCAGCCGTTCGGCCTGTGCCCTGGTGAGGAACGCATAGGCTGTGATGAGTTCGCGCACCTTTTGCGAAGCCTCGCGCCGCCCGAAATCGCCGCCGGGCAGCGGCGCTGCATGGGTCCATTGCGCGCCATCGAGCGCGGGGCACAGCGGTGCCAGTCGCTCGATCGCTTCGGTAGCGAGGTGGCGGTAGGTGGTGATCTTGCCGCCAAACACCGACAACAGCGGAGCCTCACCCGCGCCGCCATCCAGTTCAAAGCTGTAGCCGCGGGTCGCTGCTTCGGGCTTGCCGGAGCCGTCATCGACCAGCGGGCGCACCCCGGAATAGGTCCACACCACATCATCAGGCGTAACCGGAGTGCGGAAATATTCGGAAGCCCCGGCGCACAGGTATGCGATTTCATCAGCGCTGGCGCGCACCTCGTCCAGCCCGGCGGTGTGATCGACATCGGTGGTGCCGATCAGGGTGAAATCCTGTTCATAGGGAATGGCGAAGAATATCCGTCCATCGGGGAGCTGGAAAAAATAGGCGAAATCGTGATCGAAAATCTTGCGCACCACGATATGCGATCCGCGCACCAGCCGCATCCGCTGGCTGGTCGGTTCACCCGACTGGCCCAGCACATCCAGCACGCGGGGCCCGGCGGCGTTGACGATGGCGCGGGCACGAAAAGCCTCGCCGCCCGCCGTAATCAGCCAGCTATCGCCTTCGCGGCTGAGCGCCGTCACCTCGCAGCGGGTGCGGATTTCGGCGCCGCGATCCGCCGCGTCGCGCGCGTTCAGCACCACCAGCCGCGCATCATCGACCCAGCAATCCGAATAGGCAAAGGCGCGGGCATATTCGGGCTTGAGCGGCGCGCCCGCCGGATGCTTTGCCAGCGCCACCGACTGCGCGGGCGGCAAGAGCTTGCGCCCGCCGATATGGTCATACAGGAACAGGCCGAGCCGCAGCAGCCAGCGCGGGCGCAGGCCGGGCCGATGCGGCAGGATGAACCGCATCGGCCAGATGATATGCGGGGCGATACCCCACAGCACTTCGCGCTCGCTCAATGATTCGCGCACCAGCGCAAATTCATAATGCTCCAGATAGCGCAGCCCGCCGTGGATCAGCTTGGTCGAGGATGACGAGGTGCCTTGCGCCAGATCGCCGCGTTCGAGCAACAGCACCCGCGCCCCGCGCCCGGCGGCATCGCGCGCGATGCCCGCGCCGTTCACCCCGCCGCCGATTACCGCCAGATCATAGGTCTGTTCCATCACACCGCCCATTTCGCAAAGGCCAGCGCTACGCCTAACGAAGCGATGGTCGCCGCCAGCACCGGCATAACCGAACGCCAGCCCAGCTGCAGCAACAGATCGGTGCGGGTGCGCATCGCGGTCGCGGTCACCGCCAGCAGCAGCAGCGTCTTGGACGCGATCAGCGCATTGTCCGCAACCACGGCGGGCAGGTTCAGCAGCGAATTGACCCCGACCAGCGCAAGAAAGGCGAGAATGAAGCCCGGCAGCATCGGCACCCGCGCACCAGTGCCCGCATCAGCCACCGGATGCGCGCGCGCAATCCACAGTGCCGCCAGTGTCACCAGCGGGGCGAGCA
>JAHJSJ010000165.1 GCA_018830415.1 Alphaproteobacteria bacterium
AAGTGGACCGCACCCGCCTCCCCATCCTGCGGAGCCGGGACGGCCACGACCTCGCCGGCGGCCGAGATCCAGCAGGGGCGCCACGATCCCAGCCCGGGATCGGCGAACCGTCGCCGGAGCAGGCCGCTGCGCCGCCCGCGCCTGAGGCGATGATCTGCAACGCAGAATCAGCGCAGGCTCACATCGGGCATAATGCGACGGAGGCGGGAGGGGCCGTAATCCTGAAAGAAAGCGGCGCGCGCACCCTGCGCTGGGGCCCGCCCCGTTCAGCATGGACGATGGATTACCGGCAAGACCGGGTGAACGTGCAATACGACGACCAAATGAAGATAATCGCGATTACCTGCGGATGAGTGGGCGGCAGTGGGCAACATCGGGTTCGCCGTTTGAAACCACCTTTGGCTTTGCCCGCGCCGTGCGTGAGGGGAACCGGATCATAGTCGCAGGAACCGGCCCGGTCGAACCTGACGGGAGCACGACCCCCGGCGGCGCGGCGGCGCAGGCGGAGCGATGCTGCACCATCATTCGTGCCGCGATTGAGGAACTTGGCGGTTCAGCCGCAGATATCGTGCGAACCCGGATGTTGCTGACCGACCCCGCCGATCAGGACGCGGTTGGCGCGGTGCACGCGCGGTTTTTCGGCGCGGCGCGCCCGGCAGCGACAATGGCCGGGGTTGCGTGGCTATGCCGCCCTGAATGGCGAGTCGAAATTGAGGCTGAGGCGGTGATCGGCGCTAGCCACAGCGTTTGAAGTGCAAGCCACAGGCCAACAGATTGCGACAATCGCGCCGCGCCTAGCAAAAATCCGCAAGGCTCTTGCACGGGCCAGACTTTTCTAACCCACGCAACCCAGTTAGAGACCTTGGCCATGTACGGACAATTTCAGCTCACCGACGATCAGCTCGCCATCCGCGAGGTGGCCCAGCGGTTCACCGCGGACAACATAACGCCCCACGCGGCCGAGTGGGATGAAAAACACATCTTCCCGCGCGAGACGATCCAGCGCAGCGCCGAACTCGGCTTCGGCGCGATCTATGTCTCCGAACAATCGGGCGGCATCGGACTGGGGCGGCTGGAAGCGGCGTTGATCATGGAGGCGATGGCCTATGGCTGTCCGTCGACCAGCGCCTTCATCTCGATCCACAACATGGCATCGTGGATGATTGATCGCTTCGGCGGGGATGCGGTGAAGGCGAAGTATCTGCCCCAGCTGATCACGATGGACAAAATCGCCAGCTATTGCCTGACCGAACCTTCCAGCGGATCAGACGCCAGCGCGCTGCGCACCACCGCACGGCGGGACGGCGACCACTTCGTGCTCAACGGCACCAAGCAGTTCATCTCCGGCGCCGGGCAAAACGAAATCTATGTCGTGATGGTGCGCACCGGAGAGGACGGGCCGAAGGGTATTTCGTGTGTCGTGATCGAAAAGGACATGCCAGGCGTCAGCTTCGGCGCGAACGAGCGCAAGCTTGGCTGGCACTCGCAGCCGACCGCGCAGCTGATCCTTGAGGATGTGCGCGTGCCGGTGGAAAACCTCGTCGGCGGCGAGGGCGAAGGCTTCCGCATCGCGATGATGGGGCTGGATGGCGGGCGGCTTAATATTGGCGCATGCTCGCTCGGCGGGGCGCAGCGGTGCCTTGATGAAGCGATCAAATACACCAAGGAACGCACCCAGTTCGGGCAGGCTGTGGCTGAGTTTCAGAACACCCAATTCATGCTGGCCGACATGGCGACCGACCTGGAGGCGGCGCGCGCGCTGCTCTATCTTGCGGCGGCCAAGGTAACCGACAACGCGCCCGACAAGACGCGCTTCTCCGCAATGGCCAAGCGGCTGGCGACCGACAATGGCAGCGCGGTGGTTGACCGTGCGCTGCAACTGTTCGGCGGTTACGGCTATTTGCAGGATTACCCGATCGAGCGATTCTGGCGCGACCTGCGGGTGCATTCGATCCTCGAAGGCACCAACCAGATCATGCGCATGGTCGTGGGCCGGGATTTGCTGCGGCAGTGACCGGCCCGGCTCTATTCATGGTGACAGTCGTCGTTCCCGACATGGACGACGCCATTGCGCACTACACCCGCGACTGGGGCTTTTCGCTGTGGCGTGAAGACCGGCACGAATCGGGGCATCGTTGGGTCGAGATCGCCACGGGTGATTGCGGGCTGCGCCTGCGATTGGTGGAGGCATCGGATGATGCACAGTTGGCCGCTGTAGGAAGACAGGTCGGCAGCCGCGTTGCATTTTTCCTGCGCAGCCAGAACCTTGATATGGATATATCCAGAATCATGGCAGGCGGCGTCACCATACTCGAACCGGAGCGGGACGAGGCGTATGGCCGGGTCGTCGTGCTCGCTGACAAGTTTGGCAATCGCTGGGACCTGATCGAACCGAAAGTTATGTCGCGATGACCGATGACGTGTTGATCTCCACCAATGGCCCGATTGGTCATATCAGCCTCAACCGGCCCAAGGCGCTGCACGCGCTGACGCTGGCAATGTGCCATGCGATGAGCGCAGGCCTGACCGCCTGGGCAAAGGATGACGCGGTGAAGGCGGTAATCATCGATCACAACGAAGGCCGGGGTTTCTGCGCAGGCGGCGACATCGCATTTCTGCGCGATTCGGCGCTTAACGATGGCGGGATGGGCGGGCGCAAGTTCTTCCATGACGAATATCAGCTTAACTATCAGATGTTCACATACTCCAAGCCGATTGTCGCATTCATGGATGGCATCACGATGGGTGGCGGCGTGGGGATTTCCCAGCCTGCCAAGTTCCGGGTGGCGACCGAAAACACCCGCTTTGCCATGCCCGAAACCGGGATCGGGTTGTTCCCGGACGTGGGCGGCGGCTGGTATCTTTCGCGGATCGGGCGGCGAATTGGGCAGTTCCTCGCACTCACCGGCGCGCGGCTTGACGGGGCCGAATGCCTGTGGACGGGCCTCGCCACGCATTATGTACCGGACGAAATGCTCGAAGACCTGAAGGCGCGCATCCATGATCACCCGGATCGGATCGCAGGAATCCTGTCCGAACCCGTCGGCACCCCGCCCAAGGCACGGATCGAGGCGAACGCTGACAGGATCGCCAGGCATTTCGCCTCTGACCGTTACGAAGACATTCTCTCCAGTCTTGAAGCCGCCGCCGAGGCAGGCGACGACTGGGCGATGAAGGAACGCGACACGCTCGGCACCAAAAGCCCGCAGACCTGCAAGGTCGCGCTGCGGCAATTGGCGACAAGCGCGGCACTGACTGACTTTGCCGACAATATGCGGATGGAATACCGCATCGCCAGCCGCGTGCTGACCCGCCCCGATTTTGCCGAAGGCGTGCGCGCGGTTATCTCCGACAAGACCAATGATCCCAAATGGGATCCGGCAACGCCCGAGGAGGTGACCGGGGAATTGCTCGACGCAATCTTCGCGCCCCTGCCTGCCGATGAAGAATGGAAGCCGCTCAACTGAGAGTTTTGCGGGTTGCTCCCTTCGTCGTTGCGAACGAAGCGAAGCAATCCGGAGCGCATCGCGCGACGGCTCTGGATTGCCGCGTCGCCTCGCTCCTCGCAATGACGGATAATGGAGTATTGAATGACCTACGAAACCATCACCGCCGAAGCCAATGCGCAGGGCCACAAGGGCGTCACGCTGCTGACGATCAACCGTCCGCAGGCGCTGAACGCGCTCAATTCCAAGGTGCTGGAAGAACTGATCGCCGCCTTCTCCGCCTATCAGGCAGATGCAACGCAGCTTTGCGCGATCCTGACCGGCAGCGGTGACAAGGCGTTTGCGGCGGGCGCGGACATCAAGGAAATGAGCGAGAAACCGGCCGCCGACTTCTACCTCGACGACTTTTTTAGCCCCTGGACGGCGGAGATCGTCAAGAAGACCCGCAAGCCCTGGATCGCCGCGGTGAACGGCTTTGCGCTGGGCGGTGGGTGCGAATTGGCGATGATGGCGGATTTCATCATCGCGTCGGGCAAGGCGAAGTTCGGCCAGCCTGAAATCAAGCTGGGCGTGGCCCCCGGTATGGGCGGCAGCCAGCGGCTAACCCGCGCCATCGGCAAGTCGAAGTCGATGGAAATGTGCCTGACGGGCCGGATGATGGCCGCTGAAGAGGCCGAGCGCAGCAATCTGGTCGCGCGCGTTGTGCCGCATGAGGAGCTTATTGCCGAGGCGCTAAAAACCGCCGCGACTATCGCCGCGATGCCGCCGATGGCGGTGATCGCCAACAAGGAAATGGTGAACACGGCGTTTGAAATGACGCTGGATCAGGGGTTGATCGTGGAGCGCCGGATATTCCAGATTCTGACTGCGAGCGAGGACAAGGCCGAGGGCATGGCCGCGTTCATCGAGAAGCGCGAGGGGCAGTGGAAGGGGCGGTGATCCTGCCAAAACTCGTCATTGCGAGGAACGCAGTGACGAAGCAATCCATCGACCGACAGTTCGATGACGAAGGGCGATGGATTGCCGCGCGACCTTCGGTCGCTCGCAATGACGAACGGAGAGTAACATGAAAATCGCCTTTATCGGACTCGGCAACATGGGCGGCGGGATGGCCGCCAATCTGGTCAAGGCAGGCCATGAAGTCCGCGCCTTTGATCTGGCAGAACCCGCGCTCGCCGCCGCACGCGAGGCTGGATGCACAACGTTCGCTACGGCCAAGGAAGCCTGCGCAGGCGCCGAAGCGGTCGTTTCGATGCTGCCCAACGGGCAGATAGTCAAACAAGTCTATTGGGACGACGTGATCGGCCACGCTCCCGAAGGCGCGATCCTGCTCGATTGCTCGACCATCGACGTCGCCACCGCGCGCGAGGTGATTTCGGTGACGGAGCAGCACGGCTACCAGATGGTCGATGCGCCGGTGTCAGGCGGTATCGCGGCAGCAAATGTCGGCACGCTGACCTTCATGGTCGGCGGCACGGAAGAAGCCTTCGCCCGCGCCCAACCGATCCTCGCCGCAATGGGCAAGGCGGTGATCCACGCGGGCGATGCGGGCAACGGACAGGCGGCCAAAATCTGCAACAACATGCTGCTGGCGATCCACATGATCGGCACCTGCGAGGCCTTTGCGATGGCCGAAAAGCTGGGGCTGGACGCGCAGACTTTCTACGACATTTCGAGTGTTTCATCCGGGCAGAACTGGTCGATGACGTCTTACTGCCCCGTCCCCGGCGTCGGCCCGGTCACGCCTGCTGATAACGACTATCAGGGCGGGTTCGCCGCCGGACTGATGCTGAAAGACCTGCGGCTGGCGATGGAGGCGGCGAAGGCGGCAGGCGCCAGGGTTGAACTCGGCGAACACGCCCGCGCAATCTACGAAGCCTTTGCCAAGGACAATGCCGGGGTCGATTTTTCAGGGATCATCCGCACGCTGTAATGCGCTGGTCGGCACTGCTACCGAAATCAGGGGCAGTGGCCCTCTGAAACGATTTTCAGCCAGTCTGCAACCTGCTCGTCACTCCGCTGAAGTGCCTCGATGGTCTGTGCGATCACGTCGCAGTCAAACCGGGCGCCGCGTTTTATCGCAGCACCTGCAATTTCGCTGAAAGTGCTGGGCGGCAAGACCCGCATTCCGCGCCGCAGGAAGGTGTCGTTCCAGCGGTCTGTACCGCTGACGATGTCGATCAGGGTGCGCTGCCCCGCACCGCCCGCCTCGCCGAGTACCGCCGGCCCCAGCTCTTGCAGCAATGTGTCGGGCGTAGATGCCTTAAGGAACAGCGCCGCATAGCGCCGCGCCGCTTCAGCTTCATCACCGGCTGCAAGCGCGAGGCGCAACACCGTTTCCTGGGCCGCTGGCTCGCGCCAGCCCCGCTGACCGGCGATTTGAATCGTGACACCGGCTTCCTCGAACAGGCCTGCCTTGGTCTGAGCCACAGCCAGCAAGGTCAGGTTTTCAGCCGGGATCGGGCGTCGGCGAACCAGCCTTTTCGCCTCTTCAAGCGCAAGCGCGGGATCACTGCCCTCGATTGCGCGCGCGGCCACCACGGCCTGCGCCGAACTGCGCAGCGTTCCCGGCACCGCAGATGCCAGCGCCGACGTGGTCGCTGCCTGCCTGTCGATCTGGACAAAGGTGGTGATCAGCGCGAGCGCAAACAGCGCGGCGAACCATGCCATTCTGGCAATCATGGCCGCGCTCTCCCCTGATCATCGGCGGTGCGCGCCAGCATCAGCAAGGCGAAACCCGCCAATGCAAGCAAGGTCTGGCTTCGCAGGGGGTAGTCGGTAAGTGATTGTGGTCAAGATCATGCGCGACATCATGGCGGGCAGGTCAAGGATCGTGGTCAAGACAAAGAAGCTGCGTGGCAAGTCTATCGTGAAGGGCGGACCTGGGACTGCTACCCGAACGCTGGGCCTGATTGGTGGGATACTGACTTATGCCATCGACCTCGGTATAATCGACCGGAACCCCGCTCACGGGATCAAAAAGCCAAAGTACAAGGTACGAGATCGACGCCTGACAGAAGCCGAATATCGCATTCTCGGGAAGATCCTGGCCGATGCGAACGCAGCGGGCAAATGTCGGCGGACTACGGAAATCGTCAGACAGATTGCACTCACGGGCTGTCGGCGGAGTGAGATCATCAATCTCAAATGGTGCGACGTCGATATAGAGGGCAGTTGCCTGCGGCTTTCAGAAAGTAAGGAAGGCCGGTCCATCCGGCCGATAGGCTTGCCGGTTGTCGAGTTCCTTGAGGCTGAACGCGAGGCGACGCTCGGCAGCTATGTCTTTCCGGGATATGGTCTGGATACAGCTTTCGGAGGGTTCCCGCGTCAGTGGCAGATCCTTTTCGCTGGCACTCCTCTGGAAGGGCTCACCGCTCACGTCCTCAGACACAGTTTCGCAAGCATCGGCAATGATCTGGGATTTACTGAGGTGACGATTGCAGCTTTGCTGGGGCATGCCAAGGGCACCATCACCAGCAGATACATTCACGTACTGGACGCTACCCTAGTGACGGCGGCCGACATGATCGCTGGTTATGTCAACGCTTTGCTCGAGGGCAACCGCTTCGAACGAGGCTCTTATGCGCTTGATCGCGCAGCACGAAAAATCGCGATGGGAGAGTTCATTGAAACGAGAGGGGTGGGGTGATCCAGATTGGTCGAATCTCGAAGATTACAGCCCTTGACAGCATGTGGATGAATCTGTGGACGACACTGTCTTTCAAGAACCGAATGACTCGGTCATCGGGAACCGGTAGTTTGTACTACTGGGAAGCAAATCGCTAATTGAAATTATGAATTCATATGCTGATTTTAGCACTTTACAATTCTAACGAAAAAATCCTTTGGTTTTTCGCTAAAACTAGGTTGTTTCGATGTCCGCTGCGGACCCCAGCGATCCAAAAGCTACCATTCGCCTTTGGCCTAGTCCGAGTCATAGAGCATGTAGACTCCTACCGCTCGGATTTTGATCTTCTGTTCCTTGCCTTTGACAACCGGGATTAGTTTAACTCAGCCGCCAAACTTTCCAAGAAGGCGGGGGACCACCTCACACATGCAAGCCGCGCAGTGGGGAGGTTAAATCGGCCATGCGAGAGGTAAACGGGTCCGCGCGTTCTGTTACCCGCTCGACTTCAAGGAAGGGGCGTGAGATGGGAGTCACGGGTCGCTTGGTGACGGAGTTCTTCGATGTTGACTGCAAAAGAGCTTGTCTGGCTCCATGACCTGCAACTGAATCTCGCGATCAGGCGCGACTGGGTCGCTGTCGCTCATCTGCAATGCCTGATGGACCGGATCGTGGATGAACACCCCGTTCTCGCGAGCGACTCAAATCCGGCCGGTCACGGTGCTGTTCTGCATTGATGAATGTGACCACCGGACCTGGCAGCGGTCGCGGGCCGAGGTATGTTCAGCGCAGGCCGGAGCGTCTATTCAAGACAGATCGAGGGCGTTGCGCAGTGCGCGGCGCCCCTGCTCGGTCAATGTTACTGAAGGGACGGCACCTGCGGCACTTGCCATGCTTGATGGCATCCGCTCGACCAACCCGTATGCGATCAGTCCAGCAATCTGGCGCAAGGCGGTTTCCGGCCCGATATTCCATTGCTTTTCGCTGTCCGACACACGCAAACAGCCGCCCGTGTGCTCACTGACAAGCAAGTCCAGCAGGATGGTCCATCCAGAGTCTGCACATAGCGTGGACGGAAGGTGTCGTGCTCTGGCACGCCTTCGTGCAAGCTCATCAGCTGCCAAAGCAATCAGTGCCTCTGTTTCAGCTGGTTGCTGAGGTGGCGAGCCAGGCTCAGGATCTTGGCCGACCGCGCTCTGCTTGGCTCTGCGTTCTGCAGCTTGCAAAATGTGCCTGGTCAAATACGCGCATCTTTCTGAAGACGCGGACTTTGTATCACTCACAGCAATCCCCTGTCTTTCATGCTGACAACTTCGCGCCTTCCGACGATCAGGTGGTCTTCGATACACAGGCCTAGATCTCGGGCCTGAAGCACCAATGCTTTTGTGGTTGTTATGTCCAAAACGCTGGGTTGAGCGTTGCCTGAGGGGTGATTATGCGCAAGCAGAATTCTATCCGCGTCGAGTTTCATCGCTCTGCCGAAGATGCGACGCGGCGTAAGCAGCAGATGGCCGCTCCCGCCCTCCGCAATCGTTTCTTCGGAGATCACGAATCCCTGATTGTCGGCGAAGATGGCGATCATCCGCTCTTCTTGAAGCTCTTGCATCGATGCCAGCAAATAGGCGCACAAGGCACGCCGATTTGCACCGAGCGGTGTCCGGGTCAGTTCCTCCCGCATGCCGTCGTGCATAATTCGCCTAACAACCAGGAATGCGTCGATCCACGCCTCGCCTTTGTCCGCGACCGCGCGCAGTTCGATGTCCGTGGCTTGAGCGATACGCCCGATCGACCCGAATCGATAAAGCAACCGCTCGGCAAGCAGATGCGGTTGGCCATGGAGCGGCGTGAGCAGGTTGGTCAGGTGCTGTTTGCTGTTGCACGCACCCGGCTGCGGTGCAGGAATGTGCCCAGGCCGGTGGGAAGGATCGCGATCCAGACGGGCCAGCGTTCCATTACCGCGTAGGCAAAAGCGGGTATCGGCATCTCCAGCGCCCTCAACAGGTGCGCCGTCACCGCGATCAATTGCGCAGACCCTACCCACAACGTCCACCAGCGGTCAAAGCAAAGTGCGACCCTGACGACGGCAACGAGTGCCAAGGCGTCGAGCAAAAAACGTACAAGATGCAGTTGCTCATAATCCGCCTGATGAGGAGGGACGGCAAAAAAATCATAAAGGCTTCCGATGACCAGCATCGCCGCGTAGATTGTTGCAACATGTCGTTCAGGCTTCCCTCCGGACCGCCAAGCGGCGATGAGAACGGCAAGCAGCAATGCAACCTGGATAAGAAATCGTACCATCGCTTGGCTGCATGCCGTTTCATCGTCTTATCGGCAAGTCACGCAGCGCGCTGCTGGTGAAGTTCCGCAGTGACATCAGGGCAAAACGGAACTTCGGTTGCGCCCATTACGCGCGCAATATCGAGCAACTGGGAGTGAACACGCTTTGCTTCGGTCTGCGCGTCAATCAGGCCAGTCAAGGTCTTGTTGAGGTGGATGAGCGCCGATTGCGCTTTTACGGTGGGGGCTTCTGGAAACTCCCGTTGAGCAAGTGCAGCGCTGTGCATCAGGGCGCTCGTGGCAACGAGTGCATCGGCGATTGCAATCTCGGAAACTTCCATTTCGCGGACGAGGCGCGCGGTCGCAGCGGTCATTGTAAGTGACATAACTTCTCCTTCGGTGGCTGGACCGGGAGTAAATCAGGCCGCGAACATCGACATCAAAGCACCGGCAAACGCCATAGACAGGACTGCAACCATCAACATGGCGACAGCTCCTGCAAGCATGAACAACAACTTGCCAACAATACCGAGGTCCGAGGGTGTAAATCCCGGCCGCCGCCATTCGGTCCCGCGTTCCCAAGCAGCCCTTGCATCGAAGGTCAGGCTATCTTCGAAAATGAACGCCGCACCGGATGGCTGGCCTGAGTTTCCTGAACCGGAATACCCGGCAGCGCCTAGTATGATTGGGTCACCTATGGTTTGATCATCATGATCGCGCCACTCTCCATACATCCGCAACAGGCTGGTCCGCGGGATCGCGCCCAGCTTTGCGCGCACAGCCTCAATCCGCTTGTCAATGGTAACCGGCGCCACGCCGAGCTGTTGCGCGATCTGCTTGGAGGTGAGGTGACAAGAAGCAAGCTCGAGCGCCTCATGCTGCTTCGCAATGAGTGATTCAAAGATGGCAAATGCTTCAGTTGAATCCATCCGCGCAGCTTACGCTGCCGGGTCCGTCCATGCAATTCAATCCTTGCTGGACGACATATTTCCTTTTGCCGCCCTCAGTTTATCAAGCGCAGAAGAGATGTCGATGCCCGCAAATATAAGACCGGCCCTGTCGCATTGCGCCAGGGCCGCTTCAGTCAATGAAATGGCGAGATCAACCTCGCCGGAATTGGTGTCTGCACGCGAATCGTTCATATGTTTCCATGAGTTTCTGCTGCGCAATATCCTACGGTTAACGATATGCGCAAGGTTTTGCTGAATTTTCTATACGTGAAGGCCCGGCGGCGGGGAATTCACTTCAGGCAACGCGAGTCCTGTCCCTTATCGGGACATCACTGCCCGATTAAATTTCTTGTAACGCACTGCGCATGGGCGCGCCTTTCAATGAAAGGCCAAGGCAACGAAAGTTCTGCCTGCTGGTCGACCAAACCTAAAAAACTATCTGCGTATATTGCAAAACTTCGTAATTATTTTGCGCTCAACCGTAAATTCAATGCTCTTGCAAAGAGCAAAAGATTGCGCTGCCGATGATATCAAAAGAGATTTACGGCCATGCTGTTTAGCAATATCGACTTAGCCGGGCCTCCTAGACAGGATACGCAAAAATACGCATACGCAAAAGCCGTGAGAGAGTTTAACGTGAGGTAAGATAAGGTTAGTTTACACCCTCTCGATTTCAAGAGTGGTGGCCATTGGCTAAGGAGGTGACGTGTTGGATACGAAATCTGCGCAGCATTATCGTCCCGGCGAAAGAGAAAGTGGATCAATTATTGCGGCGGACAGCCGCTTGGCTATTGCCGAGCAGATGGAGGCATTTGCGATCGAGCTAAGAAGCATGTCCGACGAGCAGATGCAGGCGGTTCCGTCGGAAAGCACACTCCTTGCTTTGGCCAAAAAACTTTACTCGGCCCGCCGTAATATTGACGATATCTTTGGTATGATTGGCTTTGCAGTCAGCCCGGCATGGGACATCATGCTCGACCTTTATCAGGCTCGCGCAAAAGGCACCGAGATATCGATCAGCAGTGCCTGTATCGGTGCTGCATGTCCTTCCACTACTGGCCTGCGATGGCTTCAGGCGCTTGAGGGCATGCAGCTGATCGAAAGGCACCAGGACCCCAAGGACCGACGGCGCACAACTGTCACGCTCACCGAAAAAGGCTGGCTCCACACCGCGCAAGCCTTGAAATTTCATATGAAAAACTGAAAATCACCGAAGGGGCTTGTTGCTTGTCTGGTGGCGCATTGTCAGCGTGTCGATGACCAGCTGAAGATGCGCTTCGGCTATCAGCTCATCAGCCTTTTAAATCTCCTCGGCGACCATTGTCATCTGATCGCTCAATCGCGTCATCTTGGGCATCTTACATCGCCCTAGAACCAAACAAGCCAGCATAGATCAGGCGGTCGGAACCGCGCCGGGTTTGCCGGAGGCTCCAGCTCCTAAGAATGTGGAGCCCGTAGGAGCAAGGCGACGCTCAGGTATGCGCTTGAGGTGCACGAGCGCATCCGTGGACGATCGTCCCTGTGGAGCGGCGCGATAAGTCTATGGCCGCGCTCGAAGAGCGCCAGCGCAAGGCAGAACATTCTACCTTTCAGCAAGTTCTCGGTGAGCTCGTCACAAAAAGCGATTTTGGACGAGGCCGTCGCAACGGCTCCCACCTGACGCCTCAGCTCGAAACTCGGCGAGCTGATTAGCGCGAAGTCGCCCGACAAATTCGTATGACGCATGTCCCTCAGACGCTAACAAAATCCCAGTTACACAGAAGGCCGGACACTCTCCAATGCGCGCGAATCAGGCCCCTCAATTCATTGTTCAGGCTACCGCTGTTACAGTCACCAGCACCTGGAAGCCCGCCTCCATGACTTCATCAACACCTACAATTACTGGCGGCGGCTGAAGAGGCACAAGGGCCTTTCGCCCCTCGGATACATCTGCAAATTACGGACAGCCCAGCCAAACAGGTTTGCCCTCAACCCAACCCATCGAATGCAGTGACCAAACAGCCAGCGCAGGCGACCAAGTGGCCCGATGCGATCCCGCTTAACGATTGACTCGGTTTTCCTGCGTTGCAAGGAGGCGTAAATGGCTATCTTTGACCTGGGGTATCCCCCCTCTCAGTACCAGTCTGCGAGGCCGGGCTTTCATGGTACGAGCTTGCAGGCATTCTTTGAAGTTTTTCCCAACGACGATGCGTGCCTCGAATACCTGTTCCGTCTTAGATTCGGGGGTGATCCGATTTGCCCAAGATGTGGCAAACGCGGGCGGTGGCGTAGATATGCTTGGCAGAAGCACTACTTTCATCCGTGCGGGGGGATAATTTCCCCGATGGCGGGGACGGCATTATCCAGAACGCATATACCAGTGCAACTATGGTTCTATGCCATGCTCCATTTTGCAAATTCCGCCCAAAGCATCTCGTCCTCCTTCCTTGCCCGACAACTGGGCGTGTCCCAGCCCACTGCGTACCGGATCAGCTCACGCATCCGTTATCATCTTGCCGCGATTGATCATGGAAAGAAGCTCGGGGGGGCGGGCAATGAGGTTGCGATCAAGCTTGTGAAGGTTCTGCGAATCGTCAATCGCGAAACCAATGTTCAGAATAGCGCAATGTTGCTTATTCTCTGTGATGACCACCAGGCCAATGCCACTGTTATCGTTAAACCTCGACAGAAAAATATGCTGCCTGTTTTGAAAAATAAGACATTGGAGGGATCAAAATTCATTACAGATTGCTATTGGACCCATCGTAGCATCACAGGTTACACATCAAGAACGAATAAAGTTGAATTTATACCAGATTATTATTATTCTGAAATAAATAATCATAAAAATGGATTATTCCAGTATTTCAGTCTTAGTTTTGCAGATCAATTTAAAGGTGTCGGACTAAAAAACGCATGGCTTTATCTCAAAGAGTATGAATTTCGTTACAACAGGAGAGCAAACTCAGCTCACACCTTTTGGGACATGGTGGATCACTTCCCCCTCTTTTCGGTGGCGGCTTTTGAACAGATGCGCGCGGCCAATTTTATTCCGCGCGCCGGTCAATAGGAAGGGGATAGGCATTTGGTTGGGACTGGCATACTCGAATTTTGCCAACGATTCCCGGATGAGGAGGCATGCCTCAATTGGATCTTCGAGAAAAAATTCGGCGGCCACACACCATGTCCCCTGTGTGATTCGTTTGGTCGCTGGACGAAAGTGAAGGGCACGAAAAAATTTCAGCACGCCTGCCACAAGCAGATTTCTCTTCTGGCGGGGACTGCCTTCTACAGGTCCAATATCCCTTTGAGCGCCTGTTTCTACGCCATGTTGCTCTTCGCCAATTCATCGAGCGGAGTGAGAACCTCATTTCTTCGCAAGCAGCTTGGCCTCGGCACGAAGAGCGCTCACCGCCTTTCGAACTGCATCCGCCTCCACATGTCCGCTTGGGACCGCCCCACCCAGCTCGGCGGCCCTGGCAAGCTTGTTGAAGTCGATGAGGTGCTCCTCCGTCACTTACGAAAGCCGGGCGTACCTAACTTGGATAGCGCGTTGGTTATGGGGATCGCATGCGAGGAACAAGTGCTTTGCGGAATTGTGCCGGATCGAAAGCGCGAAACTCTTCATCGCAATATCAAGAAGTTTGTTGCACCCGATTCCATCGTCGTGACGGATGACTGGGTTGCATACAGGAAACTGGCGGATCTGGGATTTCGCCATATTACGGTCAATCATTCGCAAGGATACTTCAACACGGAAGGTTATTCGACCGGAAAGATTGATTCTTATTGGGCGGTCGTAAGGCGAGCCATGAGAGGTTATCATCAAGTATCACAATATAATTTATGGTTGTTTATCGCTGAAATCGAATGCCGCTATAATATGAGACATTCAACGGAATCAATATTTGATACCCTGGTGTCACATTGGCCTTCGGTTATTGGCGATGACCTGGAAGCACTCAGGTTGAAATATGATTGGTCATAGAACGCCTAAGTTAACCACCCGTGTATATTGCTCGTTGTTTAGCTCGATGTGAATCGAACCTTTGGCCCCCATCGAGATTCTTGAGTCATTCAGGGTCCATTGCGGAGTAGCGCAGGCAAACGGGAGCAGGGTGACCTCACCTCGCATATGGATCCAGCGCTCTGAAAACCCTCTGGTCAATGCAATCTACATTGCCTCGCGTTTGGAACTTTTGAGTTTGTTTGTTCATCGCGCCGGTTTCCAATTGCGAGCCTTGGTCAAGCTCGAGCGGCGCTTGAGCACCTCCAGTCCGTGATGCGCCGGTCACTGCGGAGCGCGGGTACAAGCGCGCGCATGGACGGCTCCATACCGTTACCAATCCAAACGGTGTTGGTCAGGAACACAGGTAAGCCGAGACGCGTGTCACGTTCTGTTGCTTGAAATATGCCTTCGCTACAGCTCAATTCGGTCGCACTTGGCGATTTTGGTCTGCCCTGCGACGCCAGGTTGGTCTATACTAGTACAATGGATAAGCTGCTTTACAACCTTCGCAGTACGATTGCTCGCCTGCTCGGCATTAAATCGCGCGAGGCTCAAGATGGCCGCTGGTGGGAGATGGACTTTCTCGTGGTTGTGCTAATCGGCAGCGCGATACTTGGTGTGGCTGCTTTTTTGGGCTGACCGGCCTGTCGTCGGTTGGGTGGCCGCAGACCGCTTCCACCAACATCGTTTAAGCGTTCATTGTCTATGATCTTGGGTTTGCCGAAGTGCTCGGTGGTGCCAGCCACATGCTGAAAAAGCATCATTAACGGAATGCTAACCATTCCTGCGTAATTCCCCCAGGTATGAAAACGGAACTGCGCATTAACTCGCCCTTAGCTACGATTTTCGGAGCCGCCGCTCTGTGTGGCCTGATTGTGTCCGCGCCTGCAATGGCAGGCGGTGTGACCGCTGGCACGCTGATCAAGAATACGGCGGTCGCCAGCTACGATGATGGTGCTGGCCCACGCACGATCAATTCCAACACCGTCACCGTGCGCGTTGATGAATTGCTCGATCTCACGCTGACCTCGCTCGACCCCGGCCCGATCACGACCGGACCGGGTCAGACCGTATTGACCTTTGAGCTAACCAATCTGGGTAACGGCCCCGAAGCGTTCCGGCTGCTTGCCAATCCCGCGGTAGCAGGCAATGATTTCGATACTACGTTTCAGAGCATCGCAATTGATAGCAATGGCAATGGCACTTATGATGCCGGGGTCGACGCAATCCTCACCGCGCCGCAGACCACCGCCGTGCTCGCAGCCGATGCGACGCTGACGGTGTTCGTGCTGGTCACCGTGCCTGCCGGGGTCAGCGACACTCAGACCAGCAATATCGAACTGACCGCCGAAGCCGTGACCGGCAGCGGGGCGTCCGGTACCGTGTTTGCTGGCGCCGGCGTTGATGGCAGCGATGCGATTGTCGGAACCACTGGTGCGCTGGCCACGGCACGCAGCGCGCTTATCGCTGGTGTCGCCAACGCGGAACTGATCAAGTCGGTCAGCTTGCGCGATCCGTTCGGCGGAACCAGCGCAGTGCCCGGAGCAATTGCCACCTTTACCATCCTTGCCCGGGTTACAGGCAGCGGCACTGTGAATGACTTGGTCGTAACCGACGCCATTCCAGATGGCACGACCTACGCGCCCGGCACCCTCACTCTTGATAGCGCCGCGTTAAGCGATGCCGAAGATGGCGATACCGGAGCTGCATCGGATGCTGCGGGTATCGCGGTCAATCTTGGCGATATCACCGGGGACACCAACCACACCATCACCTTTGACGTCGTGATCGACTGATCGCGGGAAACACCAAAACCATGATGAAGAACGAAGGCATCATAATGAATATCAACAAGAAATTGATAATCGCGCTAACGGCAGCAGGATTGACGCTGCCCGCCATGCCGCTTTTTGCGCAGACAAGTGATCAGCCGATCACGCTGACCGGCGACGTCAAGGCTGTGAAGGTCATTGTCGGCGCTGACGGCAGCGAGCGTGTCGAACTGACCGAGCCGAGCGCTATTATCCCTGGCGACAGACTGATTTTCGGCACCGATTACGCCAATAGCGGCAGCGATCCGGTGGGTAACTTCAACGTCACTAACCCGCTTCCTGCTGCGGTACGGCTCGCACCCGATGCTGACCCGGCACTCGATGTGTCGGTTGATGGTGGCAAGAGCTGGGGTAATCTTGCCGCGCTGACCATTGCCAACGCCGACGGTTCGATCCGCCCCGCCGCTCATTCTGACGTCACCCACGTCCGCTGGGTGCTCGAAACCATCGCGCCCGGTGCCCACGGGAGGCTCATCTATCCAGCCATCATTCGCTGACCAGTGGGCGATAACCGCCACGTCCTGCGGGCGGACTTTTTCACGCGGGGCACACGCAAAGGACCAAACTCATGAAGACCACCACCCAGTTGCTGGGGGCGGTGAGCGCACTTGCGCTTGTCGCCATGTCCAGCGCCCCTGCACTGGCCGAAGGGACCAGCGCAGGATCAACCATAACCAACAACGTCTCCGTCAGCTATGATGTTGGCGGTGTCACGCAGAATGCCGCAACCGCGAGCGATAGCTTCACCGTCGACCGCCGGGTCAATGTCAATGTCAACTATGTTGGCACTGCGACCAGCGTTTCGCCCGGCGAAACAGGCGCAGTGGTCGCGTTTGACGTGACCAACCTGTCAAATGACACGATCGACCTTGACCTCAGCACCGCGTTGAACGCCGGGACTGCGGGCAATATCAGCAACTTCCTGGTCTATCGCGATACCGACGGCGACCGCGTGCTGAGCGCAGCGGAATTGGCGGCGGGCCCGATCACTTTCCTTGATGAAGTGGGTGAAGACGCTACCCTTGCTGTCATCGTGGTGGCTGATATCGGCCTCAACGCTGCCAATGGCGATGTGTTCGATGTTGTCCTGACGGCCAATGCCCATGCTGGCGGCGGTGCGGGTTCGCTCGGTTCCGAACTGGTCGCCACGTCCGGTGCCAATACCGCCGGGGTCGATACCGTGCTGTTCGACGGCGCGGGCGCGACCGACGGGGCCAACCAAGGCGACTTCTCCGACACCGGCACCTATACTGTCGCGGGCGCTGTGGTGACCGTCGCCAAGTCGAGCCGGGTCGTCAGCGATCCCGTCAATGGGACAACCAACCCCAAGGCAATCCCGGGCGCGACGATCGAATATTGCATTACCGTGGCCAACGCCGCTGGCGGTGCGACAGCGACCGATGTGAACGTGACCGACGACCTGCCGTTTGACGTTTCTTATGATTCGGTGTTCGGCACCTTTATCAACGGTGATGCCACCTGCGCCAATGGCGTTGCTGGCGGGACATTCAGCACCGGAACCGGGCCTGCGGGCGCGGATCAGGTGCTGGGCAATCTCGACGATGTGGCAGCCGGGCAGACGCGCTCGCTCTACTTCCAAGTCGTGATCGAATAAGCCCGATCAGGACTTAAACCTTGCGTGTACCCCCCTCTTTGCGGCGCGTGGCAGCAGCACTCTTTGCAGTGCTGCTGCCATTCGTCGTGCCGCAAGAGGGGGTCAGCGCAGCGCAGAATAACGGCGCGTTGGTGCGCACCATCACCAATATTGCCGAGGCTACGTGGGATGCTGAGGGGTCGCGCCGCCGGGTTTCCAGCAACCCGGTTCGGTTCGACGTCAGCGCCACCCCGCCGCCCCCGCCGGCAATTCGGGTATTTCGGCGTTCCCCCGGAGGCGGAACCGAACTGGTTTACCGCCCGCCAAGTTGCAGCATCACCCCCGGCCCGGTGCAGCAGGCCAGCAGGCTTGCCGTTGTTGGCTCACAAGCAACAAGCAGCACCGCTGCGATCTCCACCGCCCTGGTGCAGCCGACCGATCAGCTGCGCGGCGGAGAGCCATTGTATTTTGAAGTTACCGCCAACGCGGCCAACCGTGATCCGGCTGCGATCGATAGCTTGACCGTTGTTCTGACCACCGTCGAGGGCGACCGTGAAACCATGACCGTGTTTGAAACCGCCCCTGATAGCGGCGTGTTCGCCGGGGTCATTGACACACTGCGCACACCCCCGCCGCTGGAGGTGGAAGATTGTCGCCTGAGCGTGGACGCGGATTCGCGCATCACTGTGGCGGCAATGAATCCGGCAACGGGCGACGTGTTGGTAGAGGTCGCAGTCCAAGTGCTCGTCGATCCCTTCGGTGTGGTGTTCGACAGCGAAACCGGCGAACCGGTTGATGGCGCCCGTGTCATGCTGGTGGACGCAGCTACCGGTGCGCCCGCAACCGTGTTTGCCCCAGACGGTGTAACATCATGGCCTTCCACCGTTATTTCCGGTCAATCAATCACTGATGGCGCTGGAATAGTGGTGCCGATGGGGGCTGGCGAATTCTGGTTCCCGCTGACATCAACCGGGCGTTATCGCCTGCTGGTAGAGCCGCCTGAGCCCTATGCAGCGCCATCAATCGTGACACCAGATGTGCTCGCGCGCATTACCCGTCCCGATGGCAGGCCCTTTGTGATCCGCGAAGGATCGTTTGGCGACGCCTTTGTGCTCGCCGATCCGATCCCGTTTGAAGTCGATATTCCGGTTGACCGCCCCAG
>JAHJSJ010000166.1 GCA_018830415.1 Alphaproteobacteria bacterium
ATCGAGGACGTTTCACCCTGCCGGATGCGTTCCAGCAAGCGTTCAACCTCGGGCTCCTTCCGCAGACGATCGGCCACGCCATTGACGATCCGCTTGGTCTCAGCCAGCGTGGTGCCCGGCACCATCTCGATTTCGACCCGGCTGTTTTCAGTATCGATGCTGGGCTGGAACTGAGGGGGGGTCTGAATGAACAGCACGATCGTGATCAGGAACGAAAACCAGCCCGCAGCCAGCATCCACACACGGTGATCATAAAACCGCGCGGTCATCCAGCGCGCGCCTTGCGCCAGCCGGCCCGAACCGCCTGCGGGCAACTCAATCGCCTTGAACGCCAGCCAACCCGACAGGAACGACAGGGCCGACACCAGCAGCACGATCACGATCTCGAATATCTTCGACACCAGCTTGTTCGCGAAGCCATTGGTATCGCTTGAAACGGCGGCGGCGATCTGGTTGTGCACGTCAAGCCCGATCAACCCCTTCCACGCCCCGCTGATCGAACCGCTGAACAGCTCGAACATCACCAGCGCGGGCACGGTCAGCAGCGCGATCACGGTCAGCAACAAGGCGAACATGTAAAGCGTCCGGCTGCGTGGGCCGTCCAGCCCGGCGCGGCGCGCGGCCATCTTGCCGGTGTCAAGCGTCCAGGTCAGCACCTCCATATAGCGGTCGATCCAGCGCCCCGCGCCATGTTCGGCATGGCCTTTGGCATTGAGGAAATAGGCCGCCATCAACGGCGTGATCATCCGCGCCACGGCAAGGCTCATCAACACCGCGATCACCACCGTGATCCCGAAATTCTGGAAGAACTGGCCGGAAATCCCCGGCATCAGACCCACCGGCAGGAACACCGCAACAATCGAGAAACTGGTGGCAACCACCGGCAGGCCGATTTCGTCCGCCGCATCGATGCTCGCCTGATAGGCGGTTTTGCCCATGCGCATATGTCGCACGATATTCTCGATCTCCACGATCGCATCATCAACCAGCACGCCCGCCACCAGCGCCAGCGCCAGCAGCGACAGGAAGTTGAGGTTGAAGCCCATCAGATCCATGAAAAAGAAGGTCGGGATCGCCGATAGCGGGATCGCGACCGCGCTGATGAAGGTCGCGCGCCAATCGCGCAGGAACAGGAACACCACCACCACCGCCAGCACCGCGCCTTCGACCAGCGCCCAGATCGAGGTGTTGTACTGCGCGCGGGTATAGGTGGTGCTGGTCGCCAGTTTGATGAACTTCACGCCATCATTCTCGGCCTCGATCTTGTCCATTTCTGCCAGTGCGGCATCATAGACGGTGAGGTCCGACGCGCCTCGCGCGCGGCTCATGGCGAAATTGACAACTTCCTTGCCGTTAACTTCGCTGATCGAATTGCGTTCGGAATAACCGTCGCGAACTGTCGCTACATCGGCCAGCCGCACGGTACGACCACCGCCGAGCTGAATCTGCGCCTGTGACAGTGCAAAGGCACTGTCCGAATTGCCGAGCACGCGCAGCGACTGGCGTGTGCCGCCAATTTCGGCAAGGCCACCCGCTGCATCGATGTTGGTCTGGCGCAGCACAGCGTTGATCTGTGAGGCAGTCACCCCAAGCGACTGCATCCGCGCCGGATCAAGGATCACCTCGATCTCGCGGTCGACCCCGCCGAAGCGGTTGACCTCGGCCATGCCCTCGATCTTCAGCAGACGCTTGGCTACGGTGTCGTCGATGAACCAGCTAAGCTGTTCGATCGTCATGTCATTGGCTTCGACCGCGACATAGCCAATCGGTTCCCCGACAACATTGACCTTGCCCACGCGCGGTTCAAGAATGCCGTCGGGCAAGCTGCCGCGTACGCCGTCAATCGCGGTTTCGACCTCGTTCACCGCTTCGATCAGGTCGGTTCCGATTTCGAATTCGACAAAGGTATTGGAACTGCCTTCGCGCGCGGTCGACTGAATCGAATTGACCCCGTTGATCGACCGCAGCGCGCTTTCAACGCGCTGGGTGATCTGGTTCTCGATCTCGGTCGGCGAAGCGCCAGGCTGAGCAATTGTGACGTTAACCGCCGGGAATTCGACATCCGGGTTATCAGTCACATCCATCCGCAGAAAACTGACGATCCCGGCGAACAACAGGCCGGTGAACAACACCAGCGGAATCACCGGGTTTCGGATCGACCAGGCCGAGATGTCGCGTAAAGCCATGATGTTCTTGCCTGTGTTGCGCGGTTCTTGCGTATCAGTCAGTCAGTTACGCGGGCCAGCCGCGCGGGGACGAAAATTTTACTTCTTGAGCGGTTGCGGATTGACCGTTTCGCCAGGGTTGAGAAACCCGCCGGCGCGCAGCACGACGCGTTCGTTACCCGACAGGCCTTCGGTAATAGCGATTCCGTTTTTGGTCACCGCGCCGGTTTTGACGCTGCGCCGCTCTGCCTTGTTATCTTCGCCGACGATATAGACAAAGCTGCCATCGCCATCGGCCAGCACGGAACTTTCAGGCAATAGCGTGGCGGTGAAGCTGCCGCTATTGATGCGCGCTGTAGCAAAGCCGCCGGGACGCAATGCCGACGCGAATGGCAGTGCGATCCGCGCAATGCCTTGACGGGTCGCCTGATCAATTACCGGGGAAAGCTGCCACACCTGCCCCGTAAAGGACTGTTCTGATCCGGTCGGGGTCACGCTGGCAATGGTGCCGACCGACAAGCTGGCGAGCTGTTCTTCGCTAAGCTGGGCGAGCATTTCCATCTCCCCGCCGCTGGCAATGGTGAACAGCGCGCCGGTGCCTGGGCTGACCGTCTGCCCGGGCTCGACTTCGCGCGCCAGCACATAGCCCGTCGCGGGGGCAACAATATTCAACCGCTGGTTGCGGGCGCGCAGTTCGCGCAGCTGCGCTTCGGCGACCCTGACCCGCGCTGCCGCAGCATCACGGGTGGCGGTCAACCGGTCGACATCGGCCTTGGACACAAACCCGCGTTCAACCAGTTGCAGCGAGCGATCAAGATTAGCCTGCGCGATATTGGCATCAGCCCGGGCGACTTCGACCTGCGCCGATTGCGCTTCGGCCTGCTCCACCTGCACGCTGCGATCGATCACCGCCAGCACTTGCCCTGCCTGCACCCAATCGCCAGCATCAACAGTAACGCGCAGCACCTGCCCGCCTTCACCGACCACGCCCACCGGCATCGGTCGCCGCGCGGCGAGCGTGCCGGGTGCTTCGATTTCGCCCGATATGCTGGTCTTGCCGGGGGTGATGACTGTAACCGAGGGGGCCTGCGAATTATCATCGCCCACCGCCACCGGCTCCCCGCCAGCAAGCGCGAAATAGGCCGCAATCGCCAGCAGCAGCCCGAACAGGCCCAGCCCGCCGATCATCAGCCAGCGCGGAATCGCGGGCACCGACAGCGTGCGCGAACCGCTGAAATCGGTGTTTACGCCGTCCGCCGCCTCGGCCGTGATCGTCGTCTCGTAATTCATCGCCGTTCCTTCACTCAGACCGATCCCCCAAAGGGTTATGCGCGTCCTAGAGTGTATTACCTCTATAAGTCACCAAGCGCAACGTCTGATAGAACGTCAAGCGGGTTCGGGCAATGCACGCATCGACCGGTGACTTTCAGCCTAGACGAAGGGCGCGGGCAGGTTCCCCGCGCGAAATCAGCGATGAAGCGGTTTCAGCGCACCTTGCCGCGCCGGATAAGGTTGACGATACCCAGCAGCACAACCGCGCCGAGCACCGCGACCAGCAATCCGGTGATCGAAAATTCCTGAACGCTTCCGCTGATCCCGAGTAACGGGCCGGCAATCAGATTGCCAACGACCGATCCAACGCAGCCGACCACGATGTTCAGGAAAATCCCCATCGATGCATCGCGATTCATGACCAGACTGGCAAGCCAGCCGGCTACCCCGCCGACGATTATTGCGACGATCCAACCACCCATAGCAACTCTCCCTGACCGGCGGGGCCGAAACTGGCTAGCCCACCATCGCACAGTGCTAGCGGATTTTGTCAGCGAATGCCAATAATAGGCCGATACAGGGAGCCGATATGGGGCCGATATAGGGGGCCGATATAGGGGGCCGACATGGGGCCAGATTCAATATTTCAGCTGGCGTTCGTAAAGGTCGCGGTAATGCTGGATTCTGGTGACTCTGAGGCCATGCATCCCCGAACGATCAACCGCGCGCTGCCACGAGGCAAATTCCTCAAGTGTCAGGCCATAGCGCGCCAGCGCTTCGTCAAGCGTCAGCAGGCCGCCGTTGACCGCCGCCACCACTTCGGCCTTGCGCCGCACCACCCAGCGCCTTGTGTCGGGAGAAGGCAGGTCGGCAAGGGTCAGCGGCTCGCCGAGCGGGCCGATTACCTGTGCGGGGCGGATGTCCTGGTTCTCAATCATTGCATTTCTTTCGCATCGCCTGAACGGTTTGCATCATTGGCGTCGAGCATGTCATCCAAGGCTTTAGATTGCTCTAAAGCATCATGGTTAACGTCGGGTTCGTTATCTTCGAGCAGTGCAAAATAACTGGCGGCGGCATCGCCAAAGCTCGCGGCGCTGCCTTCGATCAGGGCTTGCACTTCGTTGCGCAGCAGCAGCCTGAGGTCGCGCGCGGCATTGAGCCGGGCGGTGATTTCGCTCCATTCAACCGCGCGCAAGGCATCGCCTGCGCGCCGGGGCACGCGCGATTCGAATCGTGCTGCCGACATCGTCTGCACCGCGCGGTGCACGCGCGCGCCTTCATCAGGCCGAACGCCGCCCGCAAACGCGCGGTAGGGGGTGGAAATGGAGTTTGCTTTCTCGAACATCACCGCCCTGCATAAGGCCAGTGCGTCAAGATCGGGTAAAGCCGCCATTTACCTAGCCTTAGGAATAGTGCTGGCCTGTGCGGCAACCCTGCCGCCTGTTCACACCTCTGGCGAAGATCGCCGGGGGCCGCTATATGGCCCGTCATCTCCATGATCACGCCCGCGCTCCTCGAAGCCGGCCCGCTGACCGGGCCTGATGCTGCCGCCCTGTTCGACCTGCCCCGCGCCGCCGCCGATTGCCGGATCGTCGTCGCGATGAGCGGCGGGGTCGATTCCTCGGTGGTCGCCGCACTTGCCGCTGCCAGCGGGGCGGAAGTGATCGGAATTACGCTCCAGCTGTATGATTATGGCGCGGCCACCGGGCGCAAGGGCGCGTGCTGCGCAGGTGACGATATTCGCGATGCCCGCGCGGTGGCGGATCGGCTGGGCATTGCGCATTACGTGTTCGACCATGAAAACGCCTTTCGCGAAGAGGTGGTCGAACAATTCGCTGACGAATATCTCGCGGGGCGCACCCCGGTGCCGTGCATCCGCTGCAATATGGGGCCGAAATTCACCGACCTGTTCCGCATGGCGCGCGAATTGGGTGCGGATTGCCTTGCGACGGGGCATTATGTCCGTCGGGTGATGACGCCGCAAGGCCCGCAACTGCACCGCGCCTTCGATCCGGCGCGCGACCAGTCGTATTTTCTTTATGGCACCACCGAAGCACAGCTCGATTACCTGCGCTTCCCTTTGGGCGGGATGCCCAAGCCGCAGGTGCGCGAACTCGCCGAAGCGGCAGGATTGCGTAACGCGGCCAAGCCTGACAGCCAGGACATCTGCTTTGTGCCCGATGGCGATTACGCCAAGATCGTCACCAAGGTGCGCCCCGAAGGCGCAGCACCGGGAGCGATCGTCCACGCTGCCACCGGGGAGACCTTGGGGGCACACAAGGGCATCGTTCATTTCACCGTCGGCCAGCGCAAGGGGCTGGATATCGGTGGTCAGCCCGAACCGCTTTATGTCATCGGGCTGGATGCAACAGCGCGCGAAGTGCGGGTCGGGCCAAAGCGGATGCTGGCGGTCAATGCCGCGCGCGTGACCGAAACCAACCGCATCGGGCCGCTGGGTGATGAACCGCTGACGGCAAAAGTGCGCAGCCTCGCCAAACCGGTGCCGATCGTGCTTGATGGCTCACTGGGCGATGGCGCTGCGGTCACAATCCGCTTCACCGCCCCCGAATATGGCGTCGCGCCGGGGCAGGCTGCCGTGATCTATGCCGGAGAGCGGGTGATCGGCGGCGGCTGGATCGATTCGACCGAGAAGGTTCCGGCCTGATTTTGGCAAAGTTCCGGGCAAAGATGGCAGTGGAAAATCGGGTGTCCGGCACGTATAGGGTAATCATGGCAACGCCGATCTACGAAATTGCGCACACCCCGCGAGCTGAATCTGCATCCACCGCAAAGGCGCGCGCACTGCCGGTTCGCGATGCGCGGCAGGCACCATCCGTTGGCGTGATCTACAACCCGCGCAGCTACCGCAACCAGGGCGCGGATTTCGATTGCGGCCTATGCCCCCACGTCCATATTGCCCAGCCCAGCGCCCGTGCGCAATTGCCCGAAGCGCTGGCTGAATTCGCAGCGCGCGGGATCCATTTGCTGGTAATCAACGGCGGCGATGGCACCGTGCGCGACGTGCTGACCTGCGGACAGGCGATTTTCGGCGACAATTGGCCTGCGATTGCGGTGCTGCCCAAAGGTAAAACCAATGCATTGACGGTCGATCTGGGCGTTCCTCATGACTGGACGTTGCAGGATGCGATTGATGCGCTTGATCATGGCAGCCACGCTTGGCGGCGCCCAATGATCGTATCCTCGAAGGAGGATGGCGGCAGGGCTGCCGATACGCCGAAGGTTGCAGGTTTTATTCTGGGTGCCGGTTCGTTCACCAAAGCGATCCAGGCCGGGCAAGACGCGCATAAGCTGGGCGCGTTCAATAGCATGGTGGTGGCTGTCACGGGGTTGTGGGCGCTATTTCAATCGCTGTTTGCGAGCCGCAAAAACCCATGGCGCAAGGGTGCACCAATGCGGATTGGCCTGGGCGCGGCCGAAGCGCCGATGGCGCATAGCGGGCACGGCGATCCGGAAATGCGGCAATTGCTGTTCGCTTCCACGCTCGAACGCCTTCCTGCTGGCATCCGCCCGTTCGGGCCCTTGCGCAAGGGATTGAAACTGGTTGCTGTTGATCAGATTTCGCGGCGCGCCACGGCGCTGGTCCCGTTGGTCCTGATGGGCAAGTTGAGCCACGGGCTGCGTGAACGCGGCATCCACCAGATCGCAGCGACCCAGTTCAGCCTGTCGATCGGTG
>JAHJSJ010000167.1 GCA_018830415.1 Alphaproteobacteria bacterium
ACCACCGGCAAACCGCTCGCCATGGCTTCAAGGGTAACGTTGCCAAAGGTTTCGGTGACGGACGGGTTGAAGAATATGTCCCCGCTGGCGAGCGCCTGGCCCAAACCATCACCGGTCTTGAAGCCAACGAAGGCCGCGCCGGGCAGGTTCGCTTCGAACCAGCCGCGCGCCGGGCCATCGCCGATCACCATCACCTTGTGCGAAACCTTGCGGCGGCGCAGTTCGGCGATGGTTTCGGCAAAGACATCCAGCCCCTTTTCCATCACTAACCGGCCCAGAAACACGATAGCGACATCATCATCGGCAAGCCCGATACTGCGCCGCCATTCCGGGTCACGGCGGCCAGACGAGAAGATCGTGCGATCCACCCCTCGGCTCCACAGCCCGATATCGTCGTGCATCCGCATCGCATGCAGTTCGTCGATCATGCTCTGCGACGGGGCGACCAGGGCATCGCAGCGGTGATAATAGCGCCGCAGCATATAGATGATCAGCGGTTCCAGAAACGCCATGTTGTAATAGCGCGGGTAGGTTTCAAACCGGGTGTGCACCGATGCGAGCACCGGCACATCATGCGCCAAGGCCCAGCGCAGCGCCGCGTGGCCCGATGGATCGGGCGATGACAGGTGGACGATATTAGGCGCAAACTCCGCCAGATCACGCTTTACCCGCGCGCCCAGATGGGTCGGCATCCGGTAATCGCCGCGCCCTTTGACCGGCATCGGCACATTGGGCAGGCCGACCAGATCACCCGTGGCGGCAAAATCGGGGTTGGCGACCTTGGGCGAATAGACGCGCACCGCCGCGCCATTGCCGAGCAGCGACCCGACCAGGCGGTTCAGCGCCTGATTCGCTCCGTCGAGGGTGTAGTTATAATTGCCGCTGAACAGGGCAATGCGAAGATCGGAGGTGTCCATATCCGCGTGTGACATAATGAGCCTGCGCCCGCTTGGCGAGGGGGACATTTGTCTTCGCGCAAATCACTTGCCGATCGTGGCGGCAGGCCCGCAAAACAGGAATGGCGCGCGGACGTGCCGCGCGTCACCATGTCTTGAACCTGACCACCACCCGCCATTCCCGGGATGACCGGGAATGGCGGGGCTAAATTCAGCTTCCTGAAAGGCCTTTCACACCGCCCACCACCATCTCATAGAGACGGCGTGCGACAAGCGAGGCGGCAGCCCCCGCGGCGAAAACGCCAAGATTGCCGAATATCGCGTCAAGATATTCGCCCACCACCGGCACTCCGCCAAGCGCTGCGCCGATTACAGGCAAGACCAGAACGGCCAAGAACAACCTGATCGCATTGTCCTGCTGTGCGCTTATCCCTGCAACGACACCCAGCAAAACGATTGCAAGTGCGACGTCGATTCCGGGAATGTTGATCACGCCCGCAATGATTGCCAGTAATATGCCAACGGCAGTTACAAGGCCCCCAATTTTCTCCATCGGTTTATCCTCTCCATACTCCCCTAGAGACCTGAGAGACTAGCCGAGAACGCGCTTTGCACAAAATTTTATGCTGCGCGGTAAACAGATGTATTTGGTCGAATAATTACGATTTCCACTTCTTTCTTCGACGGCCCATGCTGCAGACGGTGCGGGATGGGCCGGTATTTGCCTGCGACGGATCGTTCAAGATTGGCCATTGGCGCCGATTAATCCCGCGCTTGACTTGGTCCGCGCCGCCACTAGAGCGGCCAGCGGGCCACGCGGTCCCAACGCCGCGCGAGCTCTCTGCAAGGAGAGAATACATGACTGAGTATGCAAGCGGGCTCATGCACGAGCCTGCGCTGAAGCCTGAACGTCCGTTCTTTTCGTCGGGCCCCACGGCAAAATTCCCCGGCTGGTCGCTGGATAAGCTCAAAACCGAATCGCTAGGTCGCTCGCACCGTTCGGCGCTGGGCAAGGCCCGGCTGAAATATGCGATTGACCTGTCGCGCGAACTGCTTGGCATCCCCGATGATTACCTGATCGGCATCATGCCTGCGTCCGACACCGGCGCGATCGAAGCCGCGATGTGGGCGATGCTTGACCCTGCGCGCCCGGTGACGGTTGCCGCGTGGGAAAGCTTTGGCAATGTCTGGATTCAGGACGCGGTGAAGCAGCTCAAACTGCCCAATCTGCAAGTCCTCACCGCCGATTATGGCGAAATCCCCGATCTTACTACCATCCCGCAAGCCAATGACGTGGTGTTCACCTGGAACGGCACCACCAGCGGCGCGATGATCCCGAACACCGATTGGCTGGAACCGGGCCGCGAAGGCATCACCATCAACGACGCCACCAGCGCGATCTTTGCGCAGGAAATGGACTGGTCGAAACTCGATGCCACCACCTATTCGTGGCAGAAGGTGATGGGCAGCGAGGCGCAGCACGGGATGCTGATCCTGTCGCCCAAAGCCGTCGCGCGGATCGAAAGCTACGACCCGCCGTGGCCGCTGCCCAAACTGTTCCGCATGAAAAAGGGCGACAAGCTCAACCTCGGCATCTTCGCGGGGGAGACGATCAACACGCCGTCGATGCTGGCGACCGAAGATTACATCGCGGCGCTGGAATGGGCGAAGAGCATCGGCGGACGCAAGGCGCTGGTCGAGCGGGCCAATGCCAATGCCAAGACCGTGAAAGACTGGATCGAGGCGACCCCGTGGCTGCGCAACATGGCGTCTGACCCGGCGCAGCAGACCAACACCGGTGTGTGCATGGTGTTTCAGGGCGAGTGGTATGACAACCTGTCGCCCGAAGATCAGGCCGCGGTGCCCAAGAAAATCGTCAAGCTGCTCGAAGACCGCAATGTCGGCTTCGATTTCAACGGCTACCGCGATGCGCCGCCGTCCTTGCGCATCTGGTGCGGTTCGACCGTGGAGCAGGAGGACGTGAAACGCCTGCTGCCGTGGATCGAATGGGCCTATGAAAAGGTCAAGAACGGCTGATCTTTTCAGGGCGTGAGCCCCCGCGCAGGCGGGGGCCTCCCGCAGCCAACTGCTTTCATGATTGCCTGAGATCCCCGCCTGCGCGGGGACTCGCGTATGCCAAGGACACCTCCAATGACCCAGTCCCCCAAGAAACCCCGCGTTCTCATTTCCGACAAGATGGACCCCAACGCCGCGCGCATATTTGAAGAGCGCGGCTGCGATGTCGATGTCATCACTGGCGAAACGCCCGAACAGCTGATCGCACGGATCGGTGATTATGACGGCCTCGCGATCCGTTCCTCGACCAAGGTGACGGCAGCGATCCTTGATGCGGCGACCAACCTGAAAGTGATCGGGCGCGCGGGCATTGGCGTCGACAATGTCGATATTCCCTACGCCAGCAGCAAGGGCGTGGTGGTGATGAACACCCCGTTCGGCAATTCGATCACCACCGCTGAACACGCCATCGCGTTGATGTTCGCGCTGGCCCGCCAGATCCCCGAAGCCAACGCGCAAACCCAGGCGGGCGAATGGCCCAAAAGCGGGTTCATGGGCGTGGAACTGACCGGCAAGACATTGGGCCTGATCGGCGCGGGCAATATCGGGGCGATCGTCGCATCGCGCGCGCTGGGCCTGCGCATGAAGGTGGTCGCCTATGATCCGTTCCTGACCGAAGACCGCGCGGTGGAACTGGGCGTGGAAAAGGTCGATCTCGACACGCTGCTGTCGCGCGCCGATTTTGTCACGCTGCACACGCCCTTGACTGATGAGACGCGCAATATCCTCAATCGTGATCGGCTGGAAAACGCCAAAAAGGGCATTCGCATCATCAACTGCGCGCGCGGCGGGTTGATCGACGAAGCGGCGCTCAAGGATTGCCTCGAAAGCGGTCAGGTTGCCGGTGCGGCGTTGGATGTGTTTGCGGTTGAACCGGCCAAGGAAAACCCGCTGTTTGGCGCCCCCAATTTCATCTGCACCCCGCACCTTGGCGCATCGACGACCGAAGCGCAGGTCAATGTCGCCTTGCAGGTGGCCGAACAGATGGCCGATTACCTGGTCAACGGCGGTGTCACCAACGCGCTCAACATGCCGAGCCTGTCGGCGGAAGAAGCGCCCAAGCTGCGCCCCTATATGGCGCTGGCGGAAAAGCTGGGCAGTCTGGTCGGCCAGCTTGCCCACGGCAACCTCACCCGCATCAGCATCGAACGCGAAGGGGCGGCGGCCGAGCTTAATGGCAAGCCGATCACGGCGGCGGTGCTGGCCGGGTTGATGCGGCAATATTCCGATACGGTGAACATGGTCAACGCGCCGTTTCTGGCGAAAGAGCGCGGGCTGGACGTTAGCGAAATTCGCCACGAACGCGACGGCGCGTTCAACACGCTGATCCGGGTGACGGTGGACACCGCGCAAGGGCAGCGTTCGGTTGCGGGCACGCTGTTCGGCAATGAAGCGCCGCGTCTGGTCGAAATTTTCGGGATCGGGATCGAAGCTGATCTGTCCGGGCACATGCTCTACATCGTCAACGACGACAAGCCGGGCTTCATTGGCCGGATCGGCACATTGCTGGGCGCGCGCGGCATCAATATCGGCACCTTCAACCTTGGCCGCCGCGAAGCGGGTGGGGAAGCGGTGCTTCTGTTGAGCCTCGACGAAGCGCTGACCGCGGACGTGGTGGCCGAAGCCGAAGCGCTTGACGGCGTGAAGATGGTCAAGGCGCTGGGGTTTTAAGGAAGGCTTGCAATTCATCGTCACCCCGGCGAAGGCCGGGGCCCAGAAGCGCGGGTTGGGCTGGTTCCCGGCCTGCGCCGGGATGACGTGTGAGTGAAAATGACCAAACCCAACGATCTCCTGCCAGAAGGCCTCGAAGACCGCCTGCCGCCCGAAGCGGCGCGGATTACGGCGGCGATGCGCGCCTGCCTCGCTGTGCTCGATGCGCACGGCTATGACTGGGTGCGCCCGCCGCTGCTCGAATTCGAAGCCTCGTTGGCGGGGCGGATGGCGGGTGTCGCCAAGGGTGAAGGGCGCTCGATGTTCCGCTTCGTCGATCCGGCGAGCCTGCGGACGCTGGCGCTGCGCAGCGATATCACCCCGCAGGTCGGGCGGATTGCCGCGACCAGCCTTGCCGGTGCGGCGCGCCCGCTGCGGCTCGCCTATTGCGGCGATACGGTGGTGATCAAGGCGAGCCAGCTCGACCCCGCGCGGGAACGCCTGCAACTGGGTGCCGAACTGATCGGCGCGGATAGTGTTGCGGCGGCGAGCGAGGCGGTGATGCTGGCGGTTGAGGCGTTGAAGGCCGCCGGGCTGACCGGGATCTCGGTCGATTTCACGCTGCCCGATCTGGTCGACACGCTGAGCGTCCACGCCCTGCCGCTCGCGCCCGACAGCATCGAAGCGGTGCGGCGCGAACTGGATACCAAGGATGCTGGCGGGTTGAAGGCAGCGGGCGGCGCGGCCTATCTGCCGCTGCTCTATGCCACCGGGCCGTTTGCCGATGCGCTGGCGGCTTTGCGCGAAGTCGACGCGGGCGGGGCGCTCAAATCGCGGCTCGATGGGTTGGCGGCGATTGCAGCGGCGGTGGGTGATGCGGCGCGCATCACGCTCGACCCGACCGAGCGGCACGGGTTCGAATACCAGTCATGGTTCGGCTTCACGCTTTATGCCGATGGCCTGCGCCGTGCGGCGGGGCGGGGCGGCACTTACCGGATCGCGGGGAGCGATGAACCCGCGACCGGGTTTACGCTCTATCTTGATCGGCTGGCCGAGGCCGCGCCGCAGCCCGAAGCGGCGCGGATGGTCTATCTGCCGCTCGGCCACGACCGCGCGGCGGCGGCGGCGCTGCGCACGCAGGGCTGGCGCACGGTCGCGGGGCTGGCCGAGGACGAGGATGCGCGCGCACTGGGCTGCGGGTTTGTGCTGGACGAAGGCGGAGTCCGTCCCCTCTAACGCAACACCTTCTTCAACCACGCGTCCATCACCGGGGTGGCGGGATAATCCGGCTCGCCCAGCTTGCGGTTGATCTCAGCATGGCCGCGCAGCCCGGTGCCGGGAAAGCTGCCGATTTCCACCCTCGTTCCGGCGCGTTTCAATGCCGCGGCGAGCGCGTTTGCCTGCGCCACGCCATCATCGCGCTGGACGTGCAGCAGCAGAAAATCGGGCGCATTGGGCGCGGCGGCGTGGAGGGTGGGGGACAAGGCCTGCTGGCGCGCCACATCAGTGCCGAACGCCTGTTCATAGGTGCGCCCCATAAACCGCCCGGCCTGCGCCATCTGCGCCGGCACGTCATAGGCGGCGCCGTCATTCGGCATCACCCCGTCAATATCGGCAAAGGACAGGTCGGCGGCGCGCAGATAGCGTTCGTCCGTCCCCACCAGCGCCGCCAGATGTGCGCCCGCGCTGTGCCCGGTGATTACCACCCGGCTGCGGTCGATCCCCAGCGTCTCCGCCCGCGCCAGCAGATGCGCGATCGCCTGCGCGACATCGCTTGCCTGTTGTTCCACAGTCGCAGCGGGCACCAGCCGGTAATTGATCGAGGCAAAGGCATAGCCCTGTTCCAGCATATGCCCCGGCAGTGAGCGGCTGCCCGCATTGTCCTTCGACCCGCGCTTCCACCCGCCGCCGTGAACGAACAGCACCAGCGGCGCGGATTTGGCACCTTCCGGCACCCACAGATCGAGCGCCTGCAACGGATCGCTGCCATAGGAAAGCGTTTGCGGGGCCGGAGCGTTGATCGGCGCTAAGACGCCGCCGCCGCGCCGCGCCGCACCATCACGCCCGCCGCGCACCTGCATCCGTTCGCGCAAGGCGGTGCGGCAGGTTTCCGACAATTCACCCGCCTTTTCACGCAGGCAGGTGCGCATTTGCGCCCGATCACGCTGCCCGTTCTGCGCGCACAGCGCGGCTATTTCCTGACGGCAGTCGGCAGGCAGACGTGCGCCCCCGCGTGGATGGGCAAGGATCGGGGCCGCCAGCACAGCGGCGGCGGCAACGGCTATCATGGCTTTGGCGGCAGTGTTCATCGCAGTTCCTCACAGGTGGCTTATGTGCTCCCAACGGCGCAACCGCCATAACCCTTCGCGATCGGCCTTCGCGATTGGCCTTCGCGCACTTGCCCTGCCACGCCCAACCGCCTAGTGCCCGCGCGGCCATGCGCCACCAACCAGACCGCCACCAGCCAAAGGATAGAAATGGCCAACGTCACCGTGATCGGCGCCCAGTGGGGCGATGAAGGCAAAGGCAAGATCGTCGACTGGCTCGCCAGCCGCGCCGACGTGGTCGTGCGCTTTCAGGGCGGGCACAATGCCGGGCATACGCTGGTGATCGACGGGACGACCTATAAACTCAGCCTGCTGCCATCGGGGATCGTGTCGGGCACGCTGTCGGTGATCGGCAATGGCGTGGTGCTCGATCCGTGGGCGCTGCGCGATGAGGTGAAGAAGCTCGAAGGTCAGGGCATCGCCATTACTGACGAGAACCTGGCGGTGGCGGACAATTGCCCGCTGATCCTGCCGCTGCACCGCGATCTTGATGGCCTTCGCGAAACCGCGGCGGGCAAGGGCAAGATCGGCACCACCGGGCGCGGGATCGGCCCGGCGTATGAGGACAAGGTTGGCAGGCGCGCGATCCGGGTGTGCGATCTGGCGCATCTCGACAGTCTTGATCCGCAGCTTGATCGCCTCTGCGCGCACCATGATGCGCTGCGCGCGGGCTTTGGTCAGCCCCCGGTTGATCGCGCCGCACTGCTTGAGGAACTGCGCGAGATTGCGCCGTTTGTGCTGCGCTTTGCCCAACCGGTGTGGAAACGGTTGAAAAAGGTGCGCCGCGCGGGCGCGAAAATCCTGTTTGAAGGCGCGCAGGGCGTGCTGCTCGATGTCGATCACGGCACCTATCCGTTTGTCACATCGTCCAACACCGTCAGCGGCACGGCGGCGAGTGGCAGCGGGCTTGGCCCCAATTCGACCGGCTATGTGCTGGGGATCGTCAAAGCCTACACCACCCGCGTCGGTTCCGGCCCGTTCCCCACCGAGCTTGAGGACGACATCGGCCAGCGGCTGGGCGAACGCGGCCACGAATTCGGCACGGTTACGGGGCGCAAACGGCGCGTGGGCTGGTTTGATGCGGTGCTGGTGCGCCAATCCTGCGCGATCAGCGGCGTGACCGGCATCGCGCTGACCAAGATCGACGTGCTCGACGGGCTTGACCGGGTGGCGATCTGCACCGGATACCGCCTGCGCGGGAAGGTCTATGATTACCTGCCCAGCCACGCCGCCGATCAGGCCGAATGCGAGCCGATTTACGAGGATATGCCCGGCTGGAGCGAAAGCACGGCGGGCGCGCGCAGCTATGCCGATCTTCCGGCCAACGCGATCAAATATATCCAGCGGATTCAGGAATTGATCGAATGCCCGGTGGCGCTGGTATCAACCTCGCCCGAACGTGACGACACGATCCTGATGCGGGATCCGTTTGTCGACTAGGCCGTTTGCGGATTGAACCTTCTTGGCTCCCCTCCCCAGCGGGGAGGGGCCGGGGGTGGGGGCTCTGCCAGTCGTTATGTCGAACCCCCATCCCAACCCTTCCCCAAGGGGAAGGGCAAGAAAGGATTGATCGAATGAGGCAGGCAGGGTTATCCTGCCTGCCATGTTGCGCCTTGCTTACCTTGTTGTTGCTGCGTTGTCCGCATTTGCCCTTGCGGCGCCGATGTCGGCTGAACCGCCTGCGCAAATGGTGCGTGAAACGGGGCGGATTGTGCCGCAGCGCACGGCTACCACCATCGATTACCTGCTGGTCGACAAATCCGAACGGCTGATGATCGGCTATGCCGGGGGCCAGCCGGTCAAGGTCTGGCGCGGCCTCCAATTCGGCGGTCAGCCGCAGGGGCACAAGCAATTCGAAGGCGACGAACGCACGCCCGAAGGCCGCTATGTAATCGAAACGCGTAATCCCGGCAGCGCCTTTCACCTCAGCCTCAAAATATCATACCCCGCGCCCGCTGACCGCGCCTTTGCGCAGGCCTATGGCCGATCGCCCGGCGGCGAAATCTTCCTCCACGGGCAGCCTAACGCGCTGCCGATGGGCCGGATGCCGGGCGATTGGACCAATGGCTGCATCGCGTTCTCCAATGCCGAGATCGAGGAGCTGTGGCGGATCGTGCCCGATGGCACGGTGATCGAGATCAGGCCCTGACCTCAACCGCACCCGCTCAGCCGTTCTTTTCGTTCAGCATCGCGACCTGCACCTGCAACCGCTTCACTTCGCGCAGCACGGTCAGCATATTCACCCGCTCAAACATCCATTGCTTCAAAAAGCCTTGCATCGTGATCAGGGCGAGCGAACTCAGCCCCCAGCCAAGGATGGCATCGGTGCCTTCGGCGGTCACTGCGCGATAGATGCAATAGGCAAGCCCCAGACCGATGGCGATGGCAAACACAAAGCCCAGCTTTGCCCAGCCGCCCAGCGGCCCCTGCCAGCTGTCGCCGATTTGCTGAAACATCCCGCGATCGGAATCGAGGCTGGCGAGGAAGGCGTGATCGTCGGCATCAAGCGCGGCGGCAATCCGTTGGTCATTGCTGTTCATAGTGGTTCTCCTTGGGTGGGTTCGGGATAAGTGTCGCCCAGCGCTGCTTTCAATTTGCGGCGGGCGTGAAACAGGCGGCTTTTGGCGGTGCC
>JAHJSJ010000168.1 GCA_018830415.1 Alphaproteobacteria bacterium
AATTGTGCGGTCTCAAAATCGACCACCAGCGCGCTGGTCGCTGCGGCGAGCACGATCAGCGTGGTTTCGGATGGCGAGGCCATCAACACGCCGGTTTCTGCCGCCGTTCCGCGCCGTGCGCCCATCAGCCGCAGCAGGATGCCGGTGACCAGCGCCTTGAACACCAGCACGCCGACCACCGCCAGCGCGACCGTTCCAAGCTGCGCGCCAATCGCGACCAGATCGATGCTCATGCCAATGGTGATCAGGAATATGCCCAGCGCCAAGCCCTTGAACGGCTCCATGATCAGTTCGACTTCGGTGTGATATTCAGTCTCGGCAATCAGCAGCCCGGCAATCAGCGCGCCAACGATGGGCGAAAGGCCGACGATGGCGGTCGCCAGACTCGCCCCGATCACCACCAGCAAGGATGCGGCGAGGAACAATTCAGGGCTCTTGGTGCGTGCCGCCTGAGCAAACAACCGGGGCAGCGCCACGCGGCCAACCACCAGCAGCACCGCGATCACCAAGCCGCCTTTCCACAAGGTATCGGCGAGTCCCGCCCAACCTTCGCCTTGGGCATTGGGGGCAAGTGCGCCGAGGATGAAGATGATCGGCACGATCATGATATCTTCAAACAACAGCATCGACAGCGCGGCGCGGCCCACCGGGGTGCGGGTGCCTGAAATCGGCAACACGATCGCGGTAGAAGAGAACGCCAGCGCAAAGCCGAGCGCCAGCGCGCCGGTCCAATCGAGCAATCCCGCGAACCCCAGAAATGTGGCCAGTGCCGAACCGATAATCAGCAATTCGAGCGCGCCCAGTCCGAACACCAGCTTGCGCAATTGCCACAGGCGGTTGAACGACAATTCCAGCCCGATGGCGAACAGCAGCAGCACGATGCCGAAATCGGCAAACGGGGTTAGCGCTTCGGGATTGGTAATCGTGATGTGGGTGAGCCACGGTATTCGCTCAACCAGCGAACCCAGCCCGAACGGGCCGACCAGCACCCCGATAAGAATGAAGCCGATGATCGGGGTGATGCGGAACCGGGCAAACACCGGAATCACGATTCCCGCCGCGCCAAGGATTACCAGCGCGTCTGACAGGAACGGGGAAGGTGCGAGTTCGCCAGCCACCTTATGCGCTTACCGCGCGGCTGCGCTGCTGTCATCCATCCTGTGCTGCAATGCGGGATATTGTGGTTAGCTGTGTTCGCCCAGCGGGTCTGAGATATTGCCCACGCGCTTGTCCCATTCGATCCGGTAGAGATCGAACCGGCGGTCGGCGAGGTTTTGCACCGTGCCTTCGGCCCGCGCCCAGCTGAGGTCGGCTAGGTTCACGTCGCTGATCGTCAGCGTTTCGACATTCTCGGATGCTTCGGCGGCGATCCCGTCGCGTGCGAAGGGGAAATCACACGGGGTGAGGATGCAGCTTTGCGCGTATTGGATGTCCATGTTGGCGACATTGGGCAGGTTGCCGACATTGCCGCTCATCACGACAAAGCACTGGTTTTCAATCGCCCGCGCCTGCGCACAGTATCGCACCCGCATATAGCCTTGGCGGCTGTCAGTGCAGAACGGCACGAAGATGATCCGCGCGCCTTCGTCCACCAACCTTCGGGCGAGTTCGGGAAATTCGCTATCATAACAGATCAGCACGCCGATCGGGCCGCAATCGGTCGGGATCGCATCAATGCTGTCGCCGCCCTTGATGTTCCACCAATAGGCCTCGTTGGGGGTAGGATGGATCTTTTCCTGCGCGTGGATCGATCCATCGCGCAGGCAGACATAGGCGACGTTGTGGATGTCGCCATCGGCCATGCGGGTGGGGTGCGAACCGCCGATGATGTTGATGTTGAACGCCAGCGCCATTTCGGACAATCGCTGACGGATGCGCGGGGTATATTCGCTCAAGGCTTCGATGGCTTCGAGCGGGGTGAGTTCGCGGTCTTCGGCGGACAGCAGCATGACCGTGAACATTTCGGGAAAAACGATAAAGTCCGCCTCGTAATCGGCGGCAACATCAACGAAATATTCGATCTGCTTCATGAACTCATCGAAGCCCGAAACCGCGCGCGATTGCAGTTGGCAGGTGGCGATCCGCACGCTTTCCACATCGCGCGGCAGGCGGTGCTTGGGCGGGGCGTCGCTATCGACATAGGGATTGCGCCAGATCATCCGCACGGCATTGCCGCGGCTGGCCTTGTCCTCGGGCAGGTATTTGGGAAGGATGCCCTGCGCTTCGAACCCGTTGGCGAGCTGGAACCGCAGCACCGGGTCGTGGATCTTGCTCTGGGTCACCAGCTCCAGATACTGCTCGGGGGTTTCGGCGCGATTGGTTTTGCGGCGCTTGGCGCGGGCATAGCCGGGCATCCGTCCGCCAAACACGATGCCAGTCAGGTCGAGCCGTTCGGCCAGAGCGCGGCGTTCTTCATACAACCGCCGCCCCAACCGGGTGCCGCGGACCGCCGGATCGACGCAGAGTTCATAGCCGTAAAGCCAATCGCCGGTGGGATCATGGCGGCTGCCAAACCCGTTACCAGTGACTTCATCCCAGGTATGATCAGACAGCGCGACGCGCTCATCCAGCCGCATCGAGGCGCAATAGCCGACCACTTCGCCATCAAACAGCGCGACAAAGCAGCCTTCGGGGTAGTTGTTGATCTGCCCGCGAATTTCACCCTGCGTATAGGCGGGCAGATCATCATAGGCGCGGCGGACGAGTTCCCCGATCGCCCGCACGTCCTTGAGTCTCGCTTGACGGATTTCGAGGCGTGCGGTTGATCGGCTTGCCATGATACTCCCTAGCCGGGTTCTAAGCCTGGCTGGCCATTTCCTTTTCAAGGTTCTGCACGATGGTTTCGAAGAACTGCTCGGTGGTCTGCCATGCTTGCCCCGGGCCGATCAGCAGCGCCAGATCCTTGGTCATGTGGCCGCTTTCCACGGTCTGAATGCAGACGCGTTCGAGCGTTTCGGCAAACTTCACCACATCGGGTGTGCCATCGAACTTGCCGCGATACATCAGCCCGCGCGTCCATGCGAAGATCGATGCAATCGGGTTGGTCGAGGTCGCCTTGCCCTGCTGGTGCTGGCGGTAATGGCGGGTGACGGTGCCGTGCGCGGCTTCGGCTTCGACGGTCTTGCCATCAGGGCTAAGCAGAACAGACGTCATCAGGCCGAGCGAGCCGAAGCCCTGCGCCACGGTGTCCGACTGCACATCGCCGTCGTAGTTCTTGCACGCCCACACGAACTTGCCGCTCCACTTCAGTGCCGAGGCAACCATGTCGTCGATCAGGCGGTGTTCGTAGACCATCCCCTTGGCCTTGAACTTTTCGGCGAAGCCTTCGGTATCGAAAACTTCCTGAAACAGATCCTTGAAGCGGCCATCATAGGCTTTCAGGATGGTGTTCTTGGTCGACAGATAGACCGGCCAGCCGAGGTTGAGGCCGTAATTGAAGCTGGCGCGGGCGAAATCGCGGATCGAATCGTCAAGATTGTACATCGCCATCGCGACGCCCGCGCTGGGGAAATCGAACACGTCGAGATCGATCTTGGTGCCATCATCGCCGTCAAACACCAGCCGCAGCTTGCCCGGGCCGGGGATCAGCGTGTCGGTGGCCTTGTACTGATCGCCAAACGCATGGCGGCCGACCACGATCGGGTCAGTCCAGCCGGGCACCAGACGCGGAACATTGTCGATCACGATTGGTTCGCGGAACACCACGCCGCCCAGAATGTTGCGGATCGTGCCGTTGGGCGATTTCCACATTTTCTTGAGGCTGAATTCTTCGACCCGCTGTTCATCAGGGGTAATGGTGGCGCATTTTACGCCGACGCCGTGCTGTTTGATCGCATTGGCGGAATCGATGGTGACCTGATCATCGGTTGCGTCGCGGTTTTCGATCGAAAGGTCGTAATAGTGCAGATCAACGTCGAGATAAGGCAGGATCAGCCGTTCGCGAATCCATTGCCAGATAATGCGGGTCATCTCGTCCCCATCAAGTTCAACGACGGGGTTGGCGACTTTGATTTTCTGCATGGCTGATGCCCTATCCTTCTTTACCCGTCTGCGCGGGCTGCGTGTGATCGACGAAAAGCTGAGTAAGATGTTGCGCGGGCTTTAGCAGAGGAGGCGATGCTTGCAAGCAGTGCACCGGTCTTTGGCTTGCAAGTTGTGATGGAGCGGACGCGGTGCACAAAAAACCCGCCTGAAGCGGCGGGTGATTTGCGGTTCGGGCCGATGGTGGGCGTAGCAAGGATTGAACTTGCGACCCCTACGATGTCAACATAGTGCTCTACCACTGAGCTATACGCCCGCACCATCGGATCAGCCTCTGTCGAGGCGGAGGCGGCCCTTAACGTAAGCCCGGAAAAGGTGCAAGCGATTCGAAAATCTAAGCCTGCGCTTCCCCCGCTTCCTCGAACACCCGCTCCACTTCCAGCACCAGATCGCGCAGGTGGAACGGTTTGGACAATACCTTGGCCGCAGGCTGTTCGCGGCTGGCGCGCAGCGATACGGCGGCGAAACCGGTGATGAACATCACCTTGGTGCGCGGGGAAATTTCGGCGCAACGCTGCGCCAGTTCGATCCCGTCCATTTCGGGCATGACGATGTCGGATAGCAGCAGATCATAATCGCCGGTTTCCAGCAGCGGCACGGCCTCGGTGCCGCGATCCACCGCGCTGACTTCGTAACCGGCGTTGGTTAGCGCGCGCGCAAGATAGGTGCGCATTGCCTCTTCATCTTCGGCAAGCAGGATGCGGGGTGTGCGGGGCGATGTCATGTCAGGTGGGTTAGCAGTGCAGGCTTAAGAAATCTTTGTGCCAGCGACAAATTGACTCGGAATGACACGCAGGCAGCCGAGCGAAGTGCGATCAGGCTTTGACAGCGCTGCGCAAAGGCGGCAGCAAGGTTGGCGGAATGACGCCATCCTCCCGCACGCCCCGTGATCCGATCTTCGCCCGCGCCGATGTGCGGGTGCCGGTGACAGGGGGCTGCGTACCGGGGCTGAATGATGCGCCCGCCTTCACGCTCACCACGCCGCCGCGCCTGCGCCTGCCGGTGCTGATTGCCGTTCCCCATGCTGGCCGTGCCTATCCGCCCGCTGTGGTAGCGCGGATGCGCGATCCGGAGCTGGCGCAGTTGCGGCTGGAGGATCGCTTTATCGACCGGGTTGGCGTGGAAATCGCGCGGGCGACAGGCGCTGCGCTGCTGGTGGCTAACGCGCCGCGTGCGCTGATCGATCTCAACCGGGCCGAGGATGATGTTGATTGGGGCATGATCGAGGGTGGCCGCCCGACGCAGGGTGCCAATGTGGTGGCCCCGCACGCAAGCAACCGCCGTTCGCGCAGCGGGCTGGGGCTGGTTCCGCGCCGACTGCCGGGATCGGGCGAGATATGGCGCGGACGGTTGGCTGCGGATGAGCTTGAGCAACGGATTACCGGAATCCATCAAGCCTATCACGCGGCACTGGCGGCAGAGCTGGCGCGGATCCGCGCCGAATGGGGCGTCGCCTTGCTGGTCGACCTTCATTCGATGCCGCCACTGCGCGCTGCCGAGGGGGAGGCCTGTGCGCCAGTGATCGTGCTGGGCGACCGGTTTGGGGCGTCGTGCCACAACACCCTGATGGCCCGCGCGCTTGCAAAACTTGAGTGCGAGGGGTGTTTGGCTGCACATAACCGGCCTTATTCGGGCGGTTATGTGCTGGACCGTCATGGCGCGCCGCATTCCGGTGTGCACGCAATCCAGATCGAAGTGTGCCGCACAGCCTATCTTGATCGGCATCTGGTCGAGCCCGGCGCAGGGCTTCCCGCAATGGCGGCGCTGCTGGCTAAACTGGTTCGCGAGCTTGGGGCTGAGGCTGCGTTGCTCGGTGGCGGTGACGGGCTGCTGCAAGCGGCGGAATAAGCGGGCTTGGCCGCGCATAAAAAACGGGCAGGGGGCGATTGCCGACCTGCCCGTTTTCCGATGTTGGGGTCGGAGATTCAGCTCCGCCAGAAATCAGTTGAGCGACGGAGCCGCAGCGCCTTCCTCTGGCATCGGCACCTTGCCCTGCGCCAACTGACGTTCAAAGATCGTCCGCATCAGGTTGAGCGAGAACAGGTGCGCGTGAATCAGCATCAGCAATCCGCTCTTTGACAGTTCTTCAAGCTTGGCGGCAGGCAGTTCGCGCAGTTTGTTTTCATCAACCATGCGGAACCCGCGATACACGAACGGCTTATCGGGCATGTCATTGCGGGTGATCGCGATTTCGCCGTCCATCAGGATGTCGAGCTTCGCCAGTTCATCGATGAACAGCTTGGTGCGCTGCCCCGCTTCTTCGAAGCGACGACAAAAGTCGAGCACGCCTTGGATGTACTCGGTCGGCTGGCCCCTATCATCAAACAGCGCCAAGCCATCGTCGCGCGCGCTAATCACACCAACAGTCGGATCAAAGCATAGCGACATGTCTTCCACGCCCTGCTGCAACTTCGCGAGGATAAAAGGATAGCGCCGGACGTAAGCGGGAAGGTAGATCGCTTCCTTGATCTTCATGTCATCGCCGACGAAGGTGTTCACCCCTTCGTTGAGGCCGAACAGCGCGATCGGCAGCGGGTTTTCGCCCGAGGTAAATACGATCGGGAAATGCCGCTGGGCATCGACGAATTCGTCCGAAGTTAGCGGCACCGCGTGGGTCGACGCGAGATAGGAGGCGCTTTCCAGCGTCCCGGCTTTCCAGGTCGCATGATCACGGCTGTTGAGCGGCAGAAGGTCTTTGTAGAACAACGGAAGTTGCGGTTGCGGCGCGCTGGCCATGACGTCGTCTCCGGAAAATGAAGCGGTGGTGAAAATCCCTTCGGCGGAAAGGCAACCCCCGCCGAAAGCGCGGCCCTTAAGCGTTTGCAGGCCGGGGCGCAAGCCGCGTGGATCAGCCGCGCGGGGCAGTGTGCAGGAGTTTCCCCGGATTGAGCAGATTGTCAGGATCAAGCGCGGCCTTGATCCGTTGCATCAGCGCTAGCGCCGCCGGATCGTGCAGCCGGGCAAGTTCATCAACCTTCATCTGCCCGATCCCGTGTTCGGCGCTGATCGATCCGCCCCATTGACTGACCAGATCATGGACTGCCGCACTGACCGCCTTGCCGTCGGCCTCCTCCCACACGCCGCGCTCCGCACCTTGTGGGGCGAGTACGTGGAAGTGGACATTACCATCGCCCAGATGCCCAAAGGCGACCGTGCGGGTGCCAGGAAAAGCGGATTCGATGGCGGGGGATGCGGCAAGGATAAACTCGGGCATTTTTTCGACCGGCACTGAAATATCGTGCTGCATCGCCGGGCCGATCGCGCGTTCAGCGGATGAAATCGAATCGCGCAAAGTCCAGAAATCTTCTGCTTGCGTGTCATTCGCGGCGATCACGGCGTCGGCAATTACGCCATCTTCCAGTGCGGCGGCGAGGCCAGCCTCCATCGCCTCGCGCAAGGCGCCGCTGTCGCCGGTGGCCGAAACGCATTCGATCAAGGCGTTCCAATCGTGCCGTTCTGCCAAGGGCGCGCGCGCGGCGGGCAGGTGCGCCAGCACGCTGTCGAGGCAATGCGCAGGCACCACCTCAAAACCTTCCAGCGCATCACCCAGCGCGCGCTCCATCCGGCGCAGCAGTGCGCGCGCCTCGACAATTCCGCCAAGCCCAACCCAAGCCGTCGCCCGCCCGATCGGGGCAGGCAGCAGCCGCAAGGTCGCTGCCGTCACGATCCCCAGCGTGCCCTCCGAACCGATCAACAACTGCTTCAGATCGAACCCGCGATTGTCTTTTTTCAGGGGGGTCAGGGTATCGAGCACGTCACCATTCGCCAGCACCGCTTCCAGCCCCAGCACCTGCGCGCGCATCGTGCCGTGGCGCAGCACCTGTGTGCCGCCCGCGTTGGTCGACACCAGCCCACCGATGGTCGCCGAACCCTTGCCGCCGAGCGTTAGAGGAAAACGCATCCCCGCCGCCTCGGCCGCTTCGTGCAGATGTTGCAAGATCACGCCTGCCTCGCACAGCACTTGCCCTGCCTCGGTATCAAGCGCGCGGATCGCGTCCATCCGCCGCAGCGACAGCAGCAGCGTGGTGCCGCTGGCGTCCGGGGTCGCACCGCCCGCCATGCCGCTATTGCCGCCCTGCGGGACAATCGGCACGCCGTGCGCGGCGCACAGCCTGACCAGCGCCGCAACCTCAGCCGTAGTGGCAGGAGAGGCCAGCGCCAGCGCCCGCCCGGTATAGCGTCCGCGCCAATCGGTCAGCCACGCATCCATCCGGTCAGGCTCCACCGTCAGCCCGCGCGGGCCGAGCAGTGCGGCAGCCTCCGAAAGAAACGCTTCGGAGGTTGGCGAAGGGGCGGACGGTGCGGCGTGGTGCATCATTGTGGCCTCCATGCCACAGCTGGGCGCGATTATGCCACCAGTTTCGGGCAAAGCTGGCAGGCAGTTAAGCCGCGGTTCAATTCGTGGCGCTAAGGCAGAGCGTGGTTTTCATGCGCCGGATGCTGTTTTCCGCCGCGACCCGTGTCCTCCAAGGAGAGATATTTCCGCATCATGCACGGCCTGTTTGCCTTTACGGCGCCGCTGGCGCTGATGCTGCCGGTGATGGCGGGGGCAGCCGGTTTGGCTGATCAGGCGGACGCCGTTCCCGCCCTGTCTGCACCGCAATGCGACGCCGCGCCCATGCAGGGCGAGCCGGCACTGGCCAATCCGCTGACAGCGTTTCGCGCCAGCGCCACCGCGCGGCAGGTGCGGATCGAACAGCGCGTGGTGGTGCGGATCGCTCCGCAGGGGCCTGCTGCCCGCCAGAACCTGCTTGCCCAGCTCCCGCAGCGCGATCTTGGCCCCCGTTTCGAGGAACGGCGCAAGGAAAAATGCGTTGCGCTGGAAGGCATCGCCGGGGTGCAGACCGGCAGCGGCAACCGCCTGGTGCTGTTCCTGCGCGACCAGCGGATGATCTCGGTCAACCTCGAAAAATCGTGCCGCGCGCGCGATTTCTACTCCGGCTTTTACGTCGAGAAAAACGAGGACGGGCGGCTGTGCGTTGATCGCGACAAGTTGCAATCGCGCACCGGCGCACGCTGCGAAGTCGAAGTGATGCGCCAGTTGGTGGAAGTGCGCAACTGACCGAATTGCGTCCCAAGCGCACGATTTCTTGACTTTTGCGAGTATTTGCGAGAAGGGCGCGCCAACCTGATTGCGCCCTACTGCGCCTCAGGGCCAGCAATCCCGGCAGCAACCCTGCCCGCTATTTTCGGACACCACCTACCGCATGACATTCGCCGATCTCGGCCTCTCGCCTGAATTGCTCAAAGCCGTCGAAGACGCAGGCTATACCACGCCAACTGCCATTCAGGCGCAGGCTATCCCCACCGTATTGATGATGCGCGACCTGATCGGCATTGCCCAGACCGGCACCGGCAAGACCGCCAGCTTCGTGCTGCCGATGATTGACGTGATGGCTGCGGGCCGCCGCCGCGCGCTGATGCCGCGTTCGCTGATCCTTGAACCGACCCGTGAACTCGCCGCGCAGGTGGCCGAGAATTTCGAGAAATACGGCAAGAACCACGATCTCAAAATGGCACTGCTGATCGGCGGCGTGCAGATGGGCGATCAGTTGAAGGCGCTGTCGGAAGGGGTCGATGTGCTGATTGCGACGCCGGGCCGGCTGATGGACCTGTTTGAACGCGGCAAGATCATGCTCAATGGCTGCGAGCTGCTGGTGATCGACGAGGCCGACCGGATGCTCGACATGGGGTTCATCCCCGACATCGAATTCATCTGTTCCAAGCTGCCAGAAGCGCGCCAGACGATGCTGTTTTCGGCCACCATGCCGCCGCCGATTGAAAAGCTGTCAAAGAAGTTTCTCACCAATCCCAAGCGGATCGAAGTGAGCCGCGCGGCTTCGACAAACGCTGATATCACCGCTTTCAAGGTGCCGGTGAAATCGCGGTCGAAGAAAGACACGCTGCGCTGGTTCCTCGAAAATGATCTGGTCGAAACCGCGATCATCTTTGCCAACCGCAAGACGACGGTACGCGAGCTCAACCAGAGCCTGACCCGCTTCGGCTTCCGGTCGAGCGAAATTCACGGCGATATGGATCAGGGCAGCCGGATCAAGGAGCTTGATCGCTTCAAGGCGGGCGAGGTCAACATCCTCGTTGCCTCGGATGTTGCCGCGCGCGGGCTCGATATCAAGGGCGTCTCCCACGTGTTCAATTACGACACGCCGTGGCACCCCGATGATTACGTCCACCGCATCGGCCGCACTGGCCGCGCCGGGGCTAAGGGCCGGGCTTTCACCTTCGTTGCGGAAGAAGACGCCGAGGCAATCAGCAATGTCGAAAAGCTGACCGGCAGCGCGATCAAGGTGTTCGGCAAGGACGACGTGCGCGTTGATCTCAGCGCCGCGATTGCCAAGGCCGAAGACGCCAAGGCTGATGCACCTGGACGCGAAGAGCGTGAGGAACGCGAGCCGCGCAAATCCCGCCGGGCACCGCGCGCTGAGCGCGAACCTCGCGCTGAACGTGCCCCGCGTGAAGATCCCGCGCCGCGTGAAGAGAGCGCCGAACCTGCAGAACGTCCGGCCAAGCCCCGCCGCGCCCGCGCCGAACGGCCTCAAGCCACCGAACGCGTCGCCGATGATCGCCAACCCCGCGTGCGCCGTTACAACGAAGACGATACGCCCGTGCCAGCAGGCGAATGGAACGGCCCGCGTCCGGGGTTTCTGGATGTGGGATTTGGGTGAGGGGCTACCCCACCACCGTCACAAACGAATCCAGCACCCGCTTCTCGCCAGCATCCTCGAACAGGATGGTGAGCTTGTTGCCCTCCTGATCGATCACGCAGCCGGTGCCGAATTTGGCATGGCTGACCATTGCGCCAATCGCGACGTCTGACCGTGCGGGCGCGGCGAAGCTGGCGGCTGAGCGCGAGTTTTCGCGCACCCTGGCAGGCTTGGTATGATAACCCGACGTCAAAGCCCGCTGCCAGCCGGGGCCGCGCTGCTGTGCCCGGTCTGGCCGGTCACGCGCGACATGGGCGAAGGGGTCGTCCTGTTCGCTCCAGTTCGCCCGCCATAGGCTCGCGCCGCCGGTCAGGGTGGTTTCCTGATCGATATGCTCTTCCGGCAAGTCCTCGATAAAGCGCGAGGGGATGGAGCTGATCCACTGGCCATAGATGCGGCGGTTGGCGGCGTGCAGGATCACGCAGCGCCGCCGCGCGCGGGTAATCGCGACATAGGCAAGGCGGCGTTCTTCTTCGAGCGAGGCGAGGCCCCCTTCGTCAATCGCGCGCTGGGATGGAAACACGCCCTCTTCCCAGCCGACGCAGAACACATTGTCGAACTCCAGCCCCTTGGCGGCATGGATCGTCATGATTGTCACGGTTTCCTCGCTATCTGCGCGGTCATTATCCATGACGAGGCTGACATGTTCGAGGAAATCGCCGAGCGTCTCGTAATCCTCCATCGCGCGCGCGAGTTCGGAGAGGTTTTCCACCCGTCCGGCGCTTTCGGCAGTGCGATCCGCGGCGAGCATGGCGTTATAGCCGCTCTCCTCCAGCACCAGCCGCAGCAGATCGGCGGGCGTCACCGTCTCCGCCGTCTCACGCCAATGCAGGAATTGCCGCATCAGCGCGCCAATCGTGTTCGCCGCGCGCGCGGGCAATTCATCACTATCCGCCAATTGCAGCGAGGCGGCGGCGAGCGGCAAGTTCATCGCCCGCGCGTGGCTGTGCATTGCCTCCAGCGCCTTGGCACCCAAACCGCGCTTGGGCTGGTTGTGGATGCGTTCAAACGCCAGATCGTCCTGCGGCTGCGCGATCAGCCGCAGATAGGCCAGCGCATCGCGGATTTCGGCGCGTTCGTAAAAGCGAAAACCGCCGATGATCCGGTAATTCA
>JAHJSJ010000169.1 GCA_018830415.1 Alphaproteobacteria bacterium
CGCTAAAAGGGTCTGCCTATATGTTCGGCTATCTCGGCGGGGCACCGCTGCCTTTCGCGCTGGCCGACGGCGCACAGCCGCCGCTGATCATCGCGTTCCAGATTCTGCCGCTGGTAATCGTGTTCTCCGCGCTCGCCGCGCTGCTTTGGCATTGGGGGGTGCTGCGCTGGCTGGTGAATGGCCTGTCGTTCCTGCTGCGCCGCAGTTTGGGCGTGAGCGGGGTGGTTGGCCTGTCGGGCGGGGCGAGCATCTTCCTTGGCGTGGTGGAAGCGCCGCTGGTCACGCGCGCTTACTTTGACCGGATGAGCCGCGCCGAACTGTTTCAGGTCATGGTGCTGACGATGGCGACCATCAGCGGCGCGATCCTGATCCTCTATGCCACCACCTTGCGCGAAACCGTGCCCGATGCGGTGGGCCACATGATCTCCGCCTCGTTGATCTCGCTCCCCGCCGCGTTGCTGATCGCGCGGTTGATGGTGCCGGGTAGCGCCGATGACGCCAAGACGGCGGTGGAAAAGGACGAACCTGGCCTCAAATACGAAAGCAGCATTGATGCAATCGTCAAAGGCACGATGGACGGGATGGCGCTGTTCCTCGCGGTAATTGCGGTGATCATCGTGGTGTTTGCGCTGGTGGCGTTGACCGATCAGGTGTTGGCGCTGTTGCCGCTGATCGATGGCGAGGCGATCAGCCTCAAACGGGTGATGGGCTGGGTGTTCGCGCCGTTCATGTGGTTGCTAGGCGTGCCTTGGGGTGAGGCGCAGGCCGCAGGCGGGTTGATGGGCACCAAGGCGATCCTCAACGAATATGTCGCCTATCTTGAACTCGCCGCGCTGCCCGATGGCACCTTTGGCCCGCGCAGCCTGCTGATCGTCACCTATGCGCTGTGCGGGGTGGCGAACCTTGCCAGTGTCGGCCTGCTGGTATCGACCATCGGCACCCTGTGCCCCGAACGCCGCGCCGAAGCAGCGGGGCTGGGGATGAAAAGCTGGCTCGCAGGCAACCTTGCCACCGCGATGACGGGGGCGTGGATCGGGCTGGTGAGTTGGGGGTGATGCTGCGCCAACGTCCTTCGACAGGCTCAGGACGAGCGGGATTTGGCACTGCGATCGCTCATCCTGAGCTTGTCGAAGGATGCCGCGCCACATAGGATCACGCCGATGCATTTTTGGACCTACCTGCTGCGCTGTTCGGACGGTTCGTATTATGCAGGCCACACAGACAATATCGATGTGCGGATAGCGCAGCACAATTCCGGCCAAATGTCTGGTTATACCTCGCGTCGCCGCCCGGTCACGCTGGTCTGGTGCGCCGCCTTCCCGGCACGCGATGACGCTTTCGCTTTCGAGCGCCGCATCAAGGGTTGGGGGCGGGCAAAGAAGGAAGCCCTGATAGCAGGGGATTGGGAGCGGATATCGCAACTCGCGCGCAATCGGCAAAATGATTGAAGCGGGTGCTGCGCGAACGTCCTTCGACAGGCTCAGGACGAGCGGGATTGAGAACAACTTTAGCTCATTGTGAGCTTATCGAAAGGTGGAAGTGCCCAAATGCTTGACGCCAAACTGCGCCCGCTGATCGACCCGCCGCTCAATTGGGCGGGGCGCGTGCTTGCGGGAGTGGGGGTGACCGCCAACGGGCTGACCTTTACCGGGCTGGTGTTGGGGCTGGGCGGCGCGGTCGCCATTGCGCTGGGGCATATTGGCTGGGGACTGGCGCTGATTATCGCCAACCGGCTGGCAGACGGGCTGGACGGCGCGGTGGCGCGGGTGCGTGGGCCGAGCGACCTTGGCGGATATTTCGACATCGTCGCTGATTTCGCCTTCTACGTCAGCATCCCGCTCGGCTTCGGGGCGCTGGCGGCGGAAAACACCCTACCCGCGCTGGTGCTGGTCGCCAGTTTCGTGCTGACCGGGGTCAGCTTTCTCGCCTTTGCGGTAATCGCAGCCAAGCGCGGCGAGGAAACCACCGCGCACGGGCGCAAGAGCTTTTTCTATTCCACCGGGCTGGCCGAAGGCACCGAAACCATCGCGCTGTTCATCGCCATGTGCCTGTTTCCGGCGTGGTTCGCGTGGCTCGCCTATGGCTACGGCGCGCTATGCGTGCTGACCGTGTTTCAGCGTAGCTTTATGGCTGTGTCGGTGTTCCGCGACTAGCCGTGCCCAGCGATGCTTCAGTACGGCGGCGCAGTTCGATGATCCGTGCGGTGTTCGCGCCCAGATCGCTGCGGCCCACCCGGCTGACCGAGCGAAAATCGATCTGCGCATCGCCAACGCGGGCGACCACATCATCCTTGAACCCGAACCAGAAACTTTCCGCCACACCTTCGACCGTGCCGGCGGTAACATCGCTGCGGATGTCCGAAAGACCCATCGCGTCCATCGCGGCGGCGACTGCGGCCACGCCTTCGGCCTTGCTCGCGCCGCCAAGTGGCAGCGGGGCCGGGCGATCCTTGCGGTCGGTGATGATCTGCGCGTGCGATTTGATCGCCAGTTCAGGCGGCACGCCTTCGTAAAGTTCGATCTGGCCCAGCGGGGTCTGGTAATCGCTCAACGGATTGGCCGCCGCAGCCTCACGCGCGGCCATCGTTTCCGCCGTAAACGCGGGTGGATTGGCGGTATCGGTGGCGATATCGTGGATCGGGTTGTCGCCTGCGGAGCTCCTCGCCGCGCTGAACATCACGAACACCGCACCCGGCACCAGCAGACCGATAATGGCGGCCGCCAGCAGCCCGTTGCGCCGCGGTTTGGTGCGCAGGGCGATAATCAGCGATACCAGCGCGGCCAGCGCGACGACCCCCAGCAGGATCACGCCTCCACCGAATGACAATGACACCAGCCCGGTCTGCCAGCTCCACAGGCCGATTTTCGTGCCAAGCGCGGCAACCGCGAAATACAATGGAAGGAACGCCAGCAGGGCGAGGACGATCTTGGTGTGCCAAGGCAGATTTTTCATCATGGACACCTTTTAACGCGCACGCTGCGTATATCAATCTTTGGCAATCATGATCCGCGAACCCGCGCTTTCCATGCCCGAAATACTCGGTTATGGCGCGTTGGCGGATGCGAAGAACCCGTAGTTCAAAGGACATATATCGATGAAACGCGATTTATTGTTGGGCGCTGCGGCGCTGGCCAGCCTGACCACTCTTGCGGCTTGCGGCGATGGCGCCGCCGATCAAGCCCCGGCTGCAACAGCTGCGCCTTCGGTTGCTGCTGCCGCGACCGCTGAAGCTGCGGCGACGGGGGATTTCGCCAGCATGACCACCGATGCCGCCGCCGGTGAAAAGACCTTCGCGCTGTGCCGTTCGTGCCATGTGCTCGAAGAAGGCGTAAACCGCGTCGGTCCGTCGCTGCACAATATTGTCGGCAGCACAGCAGGTTCGGTGGCCGGTTACAATTACTCCGACGCCAACAAGAACAGCGGTGTGACCTGGACGACCGAGGCGTTGTTCGAATATCTGGCAAGCCCCAAGGCATTCATGCCGGGCACCAAGATGGTGTTTCCGGGCGTCAAGAACGCGCAGGATCGCGCCAATCTGGTCGCCTATCTCGAAAGCCAGTCGAAGTAAGTTTTCGCCTTCGGGCCAGAAACAAAGGGGCGGTGTGGGCAATCATGCCGCCCTTTTTGATTGGCGGCGATCAGGCGGGGGTGCTGCCGGAATCGGCGAGGCAATGGCGTTGCAGATAGTCCGCATGGCTGGGCAGGCCCGCAACGCTGTGTTCGATCACATTGCGCAGATTGGCGAGGAATTCTTCCAGCTGCGCCGGTGCGATCTGATCGGCCATCGGGTCGTAATCGGCGGGCATGATGCCTTGGCCCAGCATCACCTGAACCCAGCTCGCCTCGCGGAACAGATCATCGGCATCGCGCCCGACCCGGCCCGATGCGGCGAACAGTTCCAGCTTGTGCGTGACGCTGTCGGGCACGGCCATATGCTTGCAATAACGCCAGAACTCGGTGTCATCGCGATCGGTGCGATGGTAATGCAGGATCAGGAAATCGCGGATCTGGTCAAATTCGGCCATGCAGCGGCGGTTGTATTCGGCGCGTTCAGCGGCGGCGTTTTTGCTGCGCGGGAACAGCTGGATCAGGCGGCTGACATGCGACTGGATCAGGTGGATGCTGGTCGATTCCAAGGGCTCCAGAAACCCGCTCGAAAGCCCGATTGCCGCACAATTCTGCGCCCAGAACGTGTCGCGCCGCCCGGTGGTGAAGTGGATCGGGCGCGGATCGTCCAGCGGTTTGGTATCCAGCCCCGCCAGCAACGTATCGGCCGCAGCATTATCATCCGTAAACCCGCTGGCATAGACGTGGCCGTTGCCGGTGCGGTGCTGCAAGGGGATGCGCCATTGCCAGCCTGCCGATTTGGCGGTGGCGCGGGTAAAGGGCACCAGCGTGGGCAGCCGCTCGCTTGGCACCGCCAGCGCCCGGTCGCACGGCAGCCAGTGCGACCAGTCCTGATAGCCCACCCCCAAAGCGCCGCCCAGCAACAGCGCGCGAAAGCCGGTGCAATCAACAAAGAAATCGCCCGCCACCCGCCTGCCATCATCGAGGGTGATCGCGGTGATATCGCCGCTCGCCCCATCGCGCTCAACGCTTTCGACCATGCCTTCGGTGCGCGTAACCCCGCGCGCCTCGGCATAGTCGCGCAGGTGCAGGGCATAGCGGCTGGCATCGAAATGATAGGCATAGGCAAGCCCCGCCATCGCGGTGTTGCCGACCCGGTCGAGCTTGCCGAACCGCGCCTGATCCGCCGCCAGCTGGTGCAGCGAATAATGCCACAACCCGCCCGCCGCAGGGCTGGCTTCGCCCATGACGCTGCGCCGCCAGTAATGGTGGAAGGCGACATTGCCGAGGTTCATCCCGGTATCGCCAAAGGTGTGCAGATAACGGCTGCTGATCCGCCCCCAATCGACAAATTCGATCCCGAGTTTGTAGGTGCCTGACGCGCGCTGCAGGAATTCGTGTTCATCCAGCCCGAGGATGGTGTTCAATCGGATGATCTGCGGGATCGTCGCCTCGCCCACGCCGATGGTGCCGATCGCGTCGGATTCGACCAGTTCGATGGTGAGTCGCTGCCCCAGCAACCGGGCAAAGGCCGCTGCGGTGATCCAGCCCGCGGTGCCTCCGCCAACGATCACCAGTTTTTCAACGCCGCGCTCTGCCATGTGTTTGCCCCGCCTGTGCCTATGCCTATTCCGCCGCCGGGCGGAAGAAAGCGTTGATCGTCAACCGCCCGGCGCGCGGATCAGCCACCAGCGCCGCCGCGTTATCAATCACCCCGCTATGCAGGATGTTGCCGCGATAGAATACCGCCTGATTGAAGGTGCCGGGCACCGCGTGGGTCCGTTCGAAATGCGGCGCGCCGTCGGTGGTATAGGCGGCGGGCGGCAGACCGGTGCGCGCGACATCTTCCTGCAACGCCTTGGCATAGCGCGGGAAATCCGTGGCCGACAACGCCTCCAGCCCGGTTGAACGGTGGCGGAAAAACGCCGTGCCGCCGTGCCTGGTGCGGTGGAGATAGAGCATCATCGCGATCTGGTTCGGATCGGTGCCATCGACATGCGGCAGGCGCTGGATCGGGAGCAGATCGGCGGGCGGCGTGGTGACGATCGAATACCACGCCTGCATTTCCCAGCCCCGGGGCTGGGGGCCGAACCACTGATCGAGTCGCGGCGCAAGCTGGGGCAGCCAGCTTGCGCAAATCGCCGGATCAAGCGGCGCACGCAGCCCCGGATATTGCGGTGTGATTTGTGCAAAATCTTGCAAAAGCGGTTTCAAAATGACCTTTTCGGGGGATTCCAACAGATCGTCGACTGAAACAAGCAGATGATTATATTCAGAAAATCGTTCGACACGGGCCTGCGCGAGCGAGATGGCCCAGCCTTCCGCGGCAATCAGGGGCTGTGAAGGAGGGGGGGTGGCCATGTGGACCAGCCTATCAAATCCCCTGTTGATGTCCAAGCTGCATCATCAATTAATTGATTAAGAACAAATAAAATGCCGAAATCAAAGGGCGCAGTCACCGCAGCGCGCGGGCTTTTCTGAGGCATGGCGGGCGGCGGCGGGCGTTCCTGCAAAAAACTGTGGCCAACAGGCAACAATTTGCTGCTTTGCGCCAAGATTTTGCCCGGATTACGATCAGATTGCCTGAATTATAATGTTGTATATAAACAATTATATCAGTTTTTCAAAAGTCTGGCGGGGGAATGCGGATTGGTGATTTACCTGCAAGCTGTGTTGCGTTATGAAAAAAACTGCAAAAGCGCACGTTCAATGTCGCTTGCGGGGAGAGGACTCTGATGAAAACGAACGGGATCAACGTAAACGCGCGCCTGCTGTGCGGGGCGGCGACCTTTCTGGCGCTGGCCGCGACCGGCGCACCGGCGCTGGCGCAGGACGCCGAAGAGCCGGCTGCTGTTGATGGCGCTGTTGAAGGCGAGGCGATTGTCGTCACCGGTATTCGCGGGTCGATCCAGTCCTCGCTAGATGCCAAACGCAATGCGACGTCGATTGTCGAAGTGATTTCCGCTGAAGACATTGGCCAGCTGCCTGACCTTTCGATCGCCGATACACTGGCGCGCCTTCCGGGCGTGACCGCGCAGCGCGTGCGTGGCCGGTCACAGCAGATTTCGATCCGCGGCCTTGGCCCTGATTTCAGCCTCGCGCTGCTCAATGGCCGCGAAGTGGTGTCGGCGGGCAATAACCGCGGGATCGAATTCGATCAGTTCCCGTCCGAACTGATCGCGCAGGGCGTGGTCTACAAGACCGGTGATGCGCAGTTGGCCGCCATCGGCATCGCCGGTGCGGTGGATTTGCGGACGATCAAGCCGCTCGATTCCAAAAAGCGCCAGATCAGCGTCTCGGGCACCTACACCATCAATGATAATGGTTCGCTCAACCCCGATTTCGGTGATGACGGCTACCGCTTCTTCGCGTCCTACATTGATCAGAACGCGGCGGGCACGCTCGGCTGGTCGTTGGGTGCAACAATTCAATCAATTCCCACCCAATTCGTGTCGCGCGAACTCAAGACCAACGAATTTCAGGTTGAGCGCACCCCCGAAGGCGTGAATTTCCCGCGCGACAACCCGCGTCAGGGCGCGGTGAGCCGCGAGTTTGAACGCACCTCAATCACGGGCGCGTTGCAGTTCGAACCGACCGACCGGTTTTCGCTCTCGATCGACGGCTTCTACACCGATACCGACGATTCGGGCATTTTCCGCGGCACCGAAACCCCGATTGCCGCATGGAGCACCAATGGCGGCGCGGTGGTTGAAAGCGTCACCGGCAGCGGCCCGTTTGCCGACACGGCGACCTTCTCCAACGTCTTCCCGATTCTGCGCACCGATACCGAAGGTTCGAAGTCCGAAATCTTCGCCATCGGCGGTAACCTGGAATGGAAGGCGACCGACAACCTCGGTTTCGTGCTCGACTATGGCTATTCGAAGCTTGATCGCAACGACATCGATTTTGAATCCATGGCTGGCACCGGCCCCAACGGCAGCGGTGCGTCCGATACGCTGACCTTCAACTTCTCCCCAGATGGCCAATTCGGCATCGAAAGCCTGCTCGATTACACTGATCCGGGCACTGTGCTGCTGACCGATCCGGGCGGGTGGGGCCAGGTCGGCTTTATCAAAGAACCGAAGATCAACGACGAACTGAACCAGTTGCGGGCGGAAAGCTATTGGCAGTTTGACGGCGGGATCATTGACCGCATCACTGTCGGCTGGCTTTATACTGACCGTAAGAAGGACTTCGATTCCAACGAAGCCTTCCTGCGCGCCACTCCGGCGTTTGGCACGGGTGGTTTGCCCATTCCAGCCTCGGCGATCCTCGGCACGACCAAAACCAAAAGTCTGGGCATGGATATCATCGCCTATGATCCGTCGAGCTTCCTGACCGATGGCACCTATCTGGTGGAAAAGGCGACATTTGATACCGAGTGGAAAGTGGATGAAGAAGTTCACAATTTCTACATCCAGGCCGACATCGACGGTGATCTTGGTTCGGTTCCGGTGCGCGGCAATGTCGGTCTGCGCTATGCCGATACGGATCAGTCATCGACCGGCACGATTGGCGGCGGGTTGGTGAACACTGTCAGCGAAAGCTATGACAACTGGCTGCCGAGCGCCAACCTCAGCTTCGAAGTCATGCCCGATCTGTTCGTCCGGATCGCGGCGGCCAAGACCATTACCCGCGCGCGGCTCGATCAGATGACCGCGAACCAGAACATTGGCTTCAACACCCAGAGCTGCATCGACACCACGGGCGACCAGCGCCCTGATACGGTGGTCGGGTTCAATCCGCCTTCGCTGGTGTGTTTCAATCTGGGCGGCGGCAACCCGGCGCTGCGGCCTTACAAATCGACCTCCTATGATATCTCGGTCGAAAAATATTTCTCGCCTGGTACGGCGATCATTGTCGCGGGCTTCCACAAGGAGCTGTCGGACTGGATCATCGATTTCAACGAGTTGACCGATCTGACCCAGTCGATCCAAAATTTCGGGGCGGGCGGTATCCTGCAGACCAACCCCGAAGTCGCCACCGGCATCTTCAACGGCCCGGTCAACTTTGCCGATGGCACAATCACCGGGGTTGAAGGCACGGTGCGCCTCGATTTTGGCGACCTGGTCGATGCGCTTGACGGGTTTGGCGGATTCTACTCGATCACCTATGCCGATGCCGAGGTGGAGAACGAGAACTTTGAGCCGCTGGCCATTCCCGGACATTCGGAAGTCACCTGGTCGGGCGATATCTTCTACGAAAAGCATGGCTTCCGCGCCAAGCTGGCAGCGCGCTATCGCGACAAGTTCCTGTCGGAAGTGCAGAACTTTGACGGGTCGCTGTCGGGTGCCAACGCCCGCAACGAAACCATTTTCGATGCACAGATTGGTTATACCTTCGAAAAGCCGGGCAGCTTCCTCGACGGGGTCGGTATTCTGGCCGAGGTGTTCAACCTGACCGATGCGCCGTTTGTGACTGAAAACGACCTGTTCGACGCAAACGGTCAGAAGACCGGCACATTTGCGAGCCGCCACGAACTTTACGGGCGGACGTTCAACTTCACGATCCGCAAGAACTTCTGACGAAGGCGCCCTCGGGTCGCTCCGGGGTGAAACGATGGGCTCGCCAGCAATGGCGGGCCCTTTCGTTATGGGGGCTGAGGAGGTTTTCGGCGCAGTTTGAGAAGGCGTTCTAGCCCCGGTTAGACCCCCTCTAGACCCCCTCTAGACCCCCTCTAGGTCGATGTTTCACGTGAAACATTCACCCAAATGGTCAGGCTGAGGGCAGCGGCGCGGCGCAATGGCGGGCGATGAATTCGCCGTGGCTCGGCATCGCCGCCACCGCCTCGTCCATCGCAGAGCGGATTTGCGCCAGCCGCTCGGCCACCGGCACATCGCTACGCATCGCAGCGAGCGCGGGCGCGCGGTTGGGCACGATCCCTTGCCCCAGATAGACCGCGATCCAGCTGGGATTGGTGAATAGCTCACGCTCATCCGAAACCAGCAGGCCATAATCGCGGAAATGGTCGATCTTGTATTGCAGGCTGTCGGGGATCGGCATGGCCGCGCAGTAACGCCACAGCTCGGAATCGTCACGCTCGCTGGCCTTGTAATGCAGGATCAGAAAGTCGCGGATGCGTTCATATTCCGCCGTGGTTTGCGCATTGTATTCGCGCGCTAAAAGCGGCGACATCGCGCTATCGGGCAGCAGCGCGATCAGCCGTAGAATGCCGTATTGGATGAGGTGCAGGCTGGTCGATTCCAGCGGCTCCATGAACCCGGCGGACAGCCCGATGGCGACGCAATTACGTTTCCAGAATGCGCGCCGCCTGCCCGCGACAAAGCGCAAGGGGCGCGGATCGGCCAGCGGCTTGCCATCCAGCGTGGCGAGCAATTCGGCGCTGGCTTCATCCTCGGAAATAAACTGGCTGCAATGCACGTAGCCATTGCCGGTGCGGTGCTGCAACGGGATGCGCCATTGCCAGCCCGCAGCCTTCGCGGTGGAACGGGTATAGGGGGTGAAGTCGCCGCTTTCACAGGGCACCGCCACCGCGCGATCACACGGCAGCCAGTGCTGCCAGCTATCGTAACCGGCCTCCAGCGCGTCCTCGATCAAAAGCCCGCGAAAACCGCTGCAATCGATGAAGAATTCGCCCGCAATGGCGGTGCCATTTTCCAGCGTCACGCTGTCGATGAAGCCATCCTCGCCGCGCAGCGCGACATCGACCACCCGCCCTTCAACCCGCGTCACCCCGCGGGCCTCGGCAAAGCGGCGCAGGAAGGCAGCGTAGCGCGTCGCGTCAAAGTGATAGGCGTAATCGAAGGTCGATTGGATCAGGCGTCGGTCGGCGGAGGGGTGGGCAAACTTTCCCGCTTTGGCCATTGCCCAGCACATCGCAAAATCATCAATCGGGCCAGCAACGCGGCCTTCAAGATATTCGCGCATCCAGTGGTGATAGAACGGCACCTGATCGAATTCAGCGCCATACTGGCCAAAGGGGTGGAAGTAGGAATGCCCTTGCCGCCCCCAGTCGACGAACTCGATCCCGAGTTTGAACGATCCCTGCGTCTCGCGCACAAAGGTCGCTTCGTCGATACCGAGGCGGTGGTTGAAGTTGCGGATTGGCGGGATGGTTGCCTCTCCCACGCCGATGGTGCCGATGGCGTCGGATTCGATCAGGGTGATCGCGCATTCACTCCCCACCGCATCGGCCAGCGCCGCCGCTGTCATCCACCCGGCACTGCCACCGCCGACGATCACGATGCTTTTCAGGGGGCTAGGCTTATCCACTTTACCCGCCGCAGCTTTCGCGGATCAGCAGGCTGGTTTCCAGCCGCTGCGAAATCGCCGGGCCATTGCCCTTGTCCATCAGTTTCGACACCAGCATCCGTCCCGCAAGATTGGCGTCCTGATCGATGGTGGTCAGCTGCGGGGTGACAAGCCGCGCGGCCGGGATATTGTCATAGCCGACTACCGAGACATCTTCGGGCACCCGCATTCCCGAACGTGTCAGAGCGCGAATTGCACCGATTGCGATGAGGTCGCTGGCGGCGAATACCGCGTCAAATTGCAAGCCGCCGGCAATCGCGCTGCGGATCGCGGCCTCGCCCGAATGGACTTCGAAATGGGCGGGCAGGATCAGCGCGTCATCAAACGGCAGGCCCGCGCGTTCCAGCGCCTGCTTGTAACCGCGATAGCGCTGCTCGGCCTCGGGTGCTTCGGTATCGCCAAGGAACAGGATGCGCTTGTGGCCCAGCCGGGCAAGGTGTGCGGTTGCCCGCCTGCCGCCTGCGACATTGTCCGATCCAATCGCGCAATACTGGGCATCGGGAAACTCTGCCCCCCACACCACAAAGCGGTCGTCGCGCGCGGCCAGCGCGTTGAATTCGTGGTGGAGCGAGCTTTGCCCGATAAAGATCACCCCGGTCGCGCGGCTGGTGCTCATCGCGTAATCAAGATCGGCGCCAGCGCGCGGGGAGAGGTGGCTGATCAAGAGGTCCGCATTGCGTTCGCGCGCGGCTTCGGCAACGCCGGCCAGCAGTTCGAGGAAGAACGGGTCGGCCACCCGGCTCGTCCGCGCCTGCGGAGCAGGAACGACCACCGCAATGGTCGCATCCGCGCCAATCGGCCCGCTCGGCATGGTAGCGCGGAACTCGTAATCATGCGCGCGGGCGATCTGCCAGATTTGCTGCTTGGTGCGCCGTTTGACCGACGGGCTATCATTCAACGCGCGGCTGACGGTCGAGATCGATACGCCCGCCTCACGCGCGATATCTTCCAGCGTGGCGCTGCGTTTGGTCAGGGTCGGATTATCCGCCATGCTTGGTTATTCGCCTGTCATCGCCGCCCAGTAACCCGTGCCGGGGGCGAGCATATCCGGCATGGCACCACCATCGCCCACTGCGCTTTGCGTGGCAAGCAGGCGTGCGTTTTGCCAATTGGCGGGCGGCGACCAGGCGCAGGGCGCATCGCCCAGGTTGAAGGCGCATAATACGGTGTTTTCACCCTGTTGCCGGATGAAAGCGACGATATCCTCAGGCGTATCGAGCAGCGTAATATCTCCGCTGACCAAAGCCGGGAATTGGCGCCGCAAGCGCAGGATCCTTTGTGCGTAAGCGAGGGTTGAGACGGGGTCAGACGTCTGCGTGTCAACCGCAAAGCCCGCATGCGCCGGATCGGGTTTGAGCCAGGTGCGGTTTGCGCGGGAAAAGCCTGCCTGCGGTGCGCTGGCCTGCCACGGCATCGGCGTGCGCGCGCCGTCGCGGCCCAGAGTGTGCGGCCAGTTGGCGATGGCTTCGGGATCTTGCAGGTCTTCGAATGCGACCTTGCCCTGCGGCAGGCCCAGTTCCTCGCCCTGATAGATGATCGGATTGCCGCGCAGTGCCAGCAACAACAGCAGGTTGAGCCTTGCGGCGCGCGCGTAATCGCCATCGCTGGCCCAGCGGGTGACAGCGCGCGGGGCATCGTGGTTGGAAAACGCCCACGAAGGCCAGCCTTCGCCCGGATCCCCGCTCCATTGCGAAAGGGTCGCACGCACCAGGGGCGCGGTCAGGCGCGGGGCGTAGAGGAAATCGAAATTATAGGCCGAATCCAGCCGTTTTCCGCCTTGGGTAAAGGCTTTCATTTCCGCGAGTGGCTCCGGCCCGCCGACTTCGGCGACGGTGAAGCGGCCCGGATATTCATCAATCGTCGCGCGGATGCGTTCGAGGAATACCGCAATATCGCGGTGCGACTGGTTATACCGTTTCACCTGCATGTCGAACGGCCGCGTGACCTGCGCCATCGGAAGGCCCGATGGGGGATTGTCGCGCAATTCGGGATCATGCATCGAAAAATTGAGCGCATCGAGGCGGAACCCGTCGACCCCGCGCGCCAGCCAGAACCGCGCCACATCAAGCAGCGCGTCCTGAACCGCGATATTATGCACGTTCAGATCGGGTTGGCTGGTGAGGAAATTGTGCAAGTAATATTGCTTGCGCGGGCCATCCCACTGCCACGCCGATCCGCCAAACACCGACTGCCAGTTCGAGGGGGGCGAGCCATCGGGCCTGGGATCGGCCCAGACATACCAGTCGGCCTTGGGATTGGTGCGATCCTGACGGCTTTCCTGAAACCAGGCATGTTCATCCGAGGTGTGCGAATAGACCTGATCGATGATCACTTTCAGGCCGAGCGCGTGGGCCTTTTCGATGATCCGGTCAAAATCGGCAAAGCTGCCAAAGCTGGGATCGATCCCGCAGTAATCGGCCACATCATAGCCGAAATCGCGCATTGGCGAGGTGAAAAACGGCGAAATCCAGATGCCGTCCACGCCCAGACCGGCGATGTAATCCAGCCCTTCGACGATGCCCGCAAGGTCGCCGATCCCGTCACCCGTGGTGTCGCGGAAACTGCGCGGATAGATCTGATAAATCACCGCGCCGCGCCACCATTGCGGATCGTAGTGGATGGCTGCGGCAGCAGCGCCAATCGCGGTTGCCATTAGTCGTTGTTCTCCAGAATGCAGGCGGCAAATCCAAACGGTGGCAGGGTGACGTGCACCGTCCCCGGCGCGGCCAATTGTGCAGGGCATTGGCCCAGCAACGGCGTGACGCTGCGCGCGCGGTAGCTTACCTCGACATTGCGCGAAAGCCTTGCTGCGCTGGTATTGAACACGATTAAAACACGCTCACCGCTGGCCGGATCGCGGCGCTCCACCGCCAGCAGGCCGGGCGCTTCGTGATCGAACGCGCGCACCTGCGACAGCCCCCGGCGCAGCGCCGGGCTGGCCTTGCGCGCTTGTGCCAGCATGCCGATCAACTGGTAGAGCGGATGGGCGGTGTCGAAATTGGCCGCAGCGGTGGTCGCGGCGGTGCCGACAAGCACGTTGTCATTATAGACGGCGACCTTGCTGGCGAACATATCCTCGCGCGCCAGTTGATCATTGCCGTCGCTGATGAAGCCTTGTTCGTCGCCGTAATAGACCGTCGGCACCCCGCGCAGCAGGAACAGCATGGCGTGGCCCAATTTGACCCGCGCCAGCAGCTCGGCTTCGTCATCCGACCCACTCATGTCGCGCACGAACATCGAAAACCGCCCGAAATCGTGATTGCCCAGAAAGGTCGGCAGTCCCAGCGCGGTCGCCGCGCCGCCGGGATAGATCGCGTCTTGTTGCAGGAATTCCGCCATCACCTGCGGGCTCGCCGCGCCGCTGGCGACTTGCTGCGCGGCTTTGGCGAAGCCCATGTCGAGCGCATAGGGCAGGTGGCTTTCGGCCATGACCTGCGCCGCCAGTGTGGCGGTGGGTTCTTCGTAGGCAATCTCGCCAAAGATGTGGAAGTGGTCGATCCCCTTGGCCTTTGCACGCGCCAGCATGGCGGGAACGAAAGCCTGCCAGAATTCGGGGTTCACGTGTTTGGCGGTGTCGATGCGAAAGCCGTCGATCCCGTAATCGTCGATCCACTGGCCGAAGATGTCGATCATCCCTGCAACCACGCGCGGGTTTTCGGTGGCGAGATCATCAAGACCCGAAAAATCGCCATAGACGCTGCTTTCGCCGATCCAGTGCGAATTGCCGCGGTTGTGGTAGAGCGTCACGTCATTGAGCCAGGCGGGCACCTTCACATCGCGCTCCGCCTCACGCACGAACGGGGTGTAGGCGAAGTTCGGATTGGTCAGGCCCGCCCAATTGGCAGGATCGGGGTTGTCGTCCCCGGCAAATCCCGGATTGATCGGCGCGCCATCCGGCCCGCCGCGCCGTGAGAAGGGGTAATCCCCCTTGCTGCGGTAAGCATAGCCCGTCTGTTCACCTTCGACATAGTCGATCACGTCGGCGGTGTGATTGGTGATGATATCCATATAGACCTTCATCCCGCGCGCATGGGCGGCATCGACGAAGGCCTTGAATTCGGCGTTTGTGCCAAAATGCGGATCGACACTGGTGAAATCAGTCACCCAATAGCCGTGATAGCCTGCGCTTTCTTCGCCAACGCGGCCCTGCACCGGCTTGTTCTTGAACACCGGCGCAAACCAGATCGCGGTGATGCCCATGCCCTGAATGTAATCGAGCCGCTGCGTTAGCCCCTTCAGGTCGCCGCCATGATAGAAACCCTTGTGCGTGGGATCGAAGCCGTGATCGAGTGGCCCGCCAGGGATGCCGCCGCGATCGTTGATTTTATCCCCGTTTTCGAATCGGTCGGGAAGCACGAAATAGATGATTTCATCTTCGAGCAGGCGGTCACTGATGGGCGCGAGCGGCGCTTGTGTTGGGGCGATTGGCCCTTCGGCCACGGCGGTGCTTGCACAAAGCGCAGCGACGAGTCCCACGAAAATTCGCGTCATAATCCAGCTCCCTTGGCGAAAGGTTTTGCCACCATGAGCGGAATTTTGCAAATCTTTGTAGCATTGCGTGGCGGGAGCCAGAAATAGAATTAAATAATTGAAAAAACAATAAAATATTTCCAATGTTTTCCTGAAAACGAGTTTTTTCCGGAGAAATTTTGAAAGTTTATTGCAATTTTTTGCAGAACGTTCAAACTACACCTCTGCTGGCCAAGTTTGATCGCCGGGCGCAAGACTCGCGACATTACCGCCGGCGCGCAGCCGCGTCACGCCTCAGGCGGCGGCGCGCGGGGAAGAGGGTAATTGACCATGACGCAAGCTGGCCGCAAGCCCGCGCTCAATCCGGCGCAAATCTGGAATATGAGCTTCGGCTTTCTGGGCATTCAGATCGGGTTCGATCTGCAAAACGGCAATGTCAGCCGCATTTTCCAGACTTTGGGCGCCGAAGTGGGCGATCTGGCGATCCTGTGGATTGCCGCGCCGATGACCGGACTGATCGTGCAGCCGATTATCGGGCATTTGTCGGATAAGACCTGGGTTGGGTTCGGGGGGCAATTCGGTCGGCGGCGGCCCTATTTCCTCGCAGGCGCGCTGCTCGCCACCTTTGCGCTGTTCGTGATGCCCAATTCGCCCGCGCTATGGGTGGCGGCGGGGATGCTGTGGATCATGGACGCCTCGCTCAACATCACGATGGAGCCGTTTCGCGCTTTCGTTGGCGACAACCTGCCCGATCGTCAGCGCACGGTCGGCTATGCCATGCAGAGCTTTTTCATCGGGGTGGGCGCGGTGGTGGCAGGCGCGCTGCCGTGGGTGATGACCAATTGGCTGGGCCTCAGCAATGTCGCGCCCGCCGGAGAGATCCCGCAGACGGTGCAATGGGCGTTCTATATCGGCGGCGCGGCGCTGCTGGCGGCGGTGGCGTGGACGGTGTTTACCACCCGCGAATATTCGCCCGAACAAATGGCCGGGTTTGAGGCGGCACGCCGCCGCGAACTGGGGCTTGAAACCGCTGCGCCTGCGGCCACG
>JAHJSJ010000170.1 GCA_018830415.1 Alphaproteobacteria bacterium
AGACGTGACGGTGGTGGAGTATCTCAGCCAACCGCCAACCGCCGAAAAGCTCGCCCAGCTTTATCGCGATGCCGGGATCACTCCGCAGCAAGGCCTGCGCCTGCGCGGCACCGATGCGGCGGAGCGCGGGTTGCCCGAAGCCAATGATGCGACCGTGTTGGCCGCGATGGTGGCCGATCCGATCCTGATCGAGCGCCCGCTGGTTGAAACTGAAAAGGGTGTAAGGCTGTGCAGGCCGCAGGACACGGTTCTGGAGATATTGTAGACCGCCCGCGCAAGGCGCTTATTCAAACGTCTCGCGTTCGGCAGTCAGGGAAGCATCGGCCTGCAAGGTGAACCAGCCATGCAGCAGTACCGCAGCGCACAGCGCCACGATCAGGCCAAACCCCAGCCAGTCCGAATGGCCATAAAGCCACACGCCCAGCGCCGGGGCGTAAATGTAACTCGCCCCCGCCAGCGATGCGACAATGCCCGATGCCTGCCCCTGTTCGGCGCGCGTCACCGCCAGCGATGTGCCTGCCGTGGTGCCGGGCCGGAACAGCCCAAAGCCCAGCGATGCAATCGCATAACCCAGAGCAATCGTGTGCAGATCGCCCGCCACGCCGAGGATCACTGTGCCCAGCGCCGCCGTGACAATTCCCCACAAGGTCGCCGCGCGCGGGCCAAGGTTGAAGCGCGGGATCAGCCCCCATTGCGCCAGCAAGGTGGCAATTGCTCCGCTCATCAGCACCAGCCCCACCGGCCCTGCGCCTTCGGCCGGCGTATCGCGCAGGCCCAGCCGGTCGAGCACCAGAAAGCCCGAAATCCCCAGCACCATCGCCTGTGCATGACCGCCAAATAAGCCCGCGATCACCCACGGGCGCAGCCGCGCATCCAGCCAGCGGAGGCGCGGCGGTTCGCCCGACGACGCGGCCTCCTCCTCAGGGTCGAGCGCGGCCTGCGGGTCGCTTGGCGCGCCCGTTCCGCTGGAATAGGTCGCCGCCTGACCGCGCGCCGCAAATTGCGGTTCATCATCGGGCAGGCGCCAGCGCAGCAACACCAGCGCCGCCATGCCGATCACCGCAAACCAGATGAACGGGCCGGTCAGCCCGAACCCCAGCAGCGGCATCACCATTAACGGAGCCAGCGCCGGGCCAATCACCGTGCCCAGCCCAAAGCTTGACGCGATCAACGACAGCGCCTGCGTGCGTTCGGCGCGCGGCGTGCGCGATGCGACATAGGCCTGCACCGCTGGCGGCGCGGCGCTGCCGAACCCGCCATAAAGACTGCGCGCGGTGGCGAAGGCAATCAGCGCCCACACCGCCGAAAGCCAGCCCGACAGTCCGGCATAAAGCGCCAGCCCGCAGAGCAGCATCGACACGATGAACCCGGCCAGCCCCAGCGCCATCATCACCTTGCGCCCGCGCCGATCAGACCGCCGCGCCCACAACGGGGCGCACACCACCCAGAGCAACGCCGACCAGCTATAGGCCAGGCTGATCCACACGTCGTCCACCTGCAAGGCGGTGCCGATCGATGGCATCACTGATTGCATCGCGGTATTGCCCGCCGCCGTCACCAGCATCACCGTAAACAGCAACGCCATCCGCCCCGACGGAATCGCGCCCGCAGCCTTGGTGCCTTGCGCGACGCGGGCTATTTCGGGGTCGGTTTCAGCCATGGTGAGCTTGCATGCCCCTATTCGAAGGTCGCCGCGAGGCCTTCGGGCGATTGTCCGGCAAGCTGGCGATGGATCGCGGCGACAACTACCAGGAAGAGCACAGTAAGGCCGCTATTGATCACCGCGCCCCCCAACCCATTGCCGATGCTGGCAACTTGCGAATCGAACGCGGAAAACACCACTGCGAAAATGCCAGTAACCAAAGCGGCGATGATTCCGATGGTGAGAAACAGCAGAATGAAAAAACCGAAGATGCGCAGGCTATTGCCTTTGGTCAGCCGCCATGAACGCGCCAACGCGATAATTGGATTGCGGACACCTTCAATCGCGATCACCGGCGCGATCAGCGAAAATTTGATAAACACATAAATACCAGCAACCGCCAGCACGATCCCTACCAGCACCGCTGCGACCGGCGACCCTGCGGCAGCGATTAGCCCCACGGGCAGGCCGATTGCCAACGCTACGGCCAGAGCGCTTAACACCTGCGCGGCAAAATATGATGGCGTGCTGCCCAGCCCGTTGCTCAGTGCCTCACGCACGGTGGGCCGCCCGCGATCAGTCAGCAACGCCAGCAAGCTGAGCGAGCCGATGAATTGCAACACTGATACCGCGGCAATTAGTGGCCAGTTATCGGCATAGGCTTGGGTCATCTGATCCAAAACCGCTTGCATGGCGACTTGCGGATCGGCGCTGGCTGGCGGTGCCGCTTCAGGATTGGCTAGTTCGGGCGCGAACAACGCCAGCGCCAGCGCAGGCAGGAAGAAGAACAATCCGGCCAGCGCCGAGATGGTGTCGCGGTTGGCACCGATCAGGCCGGTCGCCTGTGTCCAAGCCTTGCCCATATCGAGCTTGCGGTTCGCCATAGTCCCGTTCCGTTTCCTGAAGCTTTGGTGGCGGTGCACCTGCAATCGCCTCTTGATCTCGCCGCTCAATGCCCCCACCGCTGCGCCATGGCAAGCACTGCTCCTGCACCATTATCGCAAATGCCAATCGAATGGCGGCATGACGTCGCGCCCGTGCCTTACACACAGGCGCTGGCCGATATGGAGGCGCGCAACGGTGCGGTGGCGGCAGGCTCGGCGGCGGAGCTGATCTGGCTGCTCGAACACCCGCCGGTCTATACCGCAGGCACCAGCGCCGATCCCGCTGAACTGGTCGACCCCCGGTTTGAGGTCGTCTCTGCCGGGCGCGGTGGGCGCTACACCTATCACGGGCCGGGGCAACGGGTGGGCTATCTGGTTCTAGACCTGGGCAAGCGCGGGCGAGACGTGCGCTGCTTCGTCCACGCCATCGAAGGCTGGGTGATTGCGACGCTTGCCAGTTTCGGGGTCGAAGGCTGGCGGGCTGAAGGACGGGTCGGCATCTGGACGCGCGATATTGACGGGCACGAGGCCAAGATCGGCGCGATTGGCGTGCGGGTGCGGCGTTGGGTGACGATGCACGGCTTTTCGGTCAACCTTGATCCTGACCTGTCTCACTTCGGCGGGATTGTGCCCTGCGGGATTGCCGAATATGGCGTGACCAGCATGGCGCGGCTGGGGCTGTCGGTTTCGGCGGAGCAATGGGACGCGGCTCTGATCGCTGCCAGCGATGATTTCCTTGACGCGCTGGGCTGCCTTACGCGAAAGACGGGTTCGTGAAACGCGCCGTCATTCTTGCCATTGCGCTTCTGGCTGCTGCCTGCACCGAGGAAGCGACCGCGCCCGCCGAGCAGCAGGCGACGGCAGCTGGCGAGGTGCTGGGCGGCGAAATCAGCGATGCGATGATCCCGCTGGAACAGCTCAAATCGCAAGCCCCGCTTGCCCCGCGCCAAGCGCCGAGCGCGAGGGATGTCGATGGTGAACAGCCCGAAGTCGCAGGCGAGGCGTCCCCGCAAAGCGAAGAGGCCGAAACAGCGCCTGCTGATCCGGCCCCCGCTCCAGCCGAATAGCCTGCCTGCGCTAGCTTATCCCGCCAAGCGCGCAGCAAAATGTCCGCTTTCAGAGGCCGGGCAGCGGGAGTTGGGTGGCCGAAAGTGGGTGGTGAGCGGGCGTTTCGAGGGACTAACTCGACGATTGCCGCAACTGTCGGAAAGAACCGCAGTTTGGTTGTTCCGGGCAAACCAGCCCAAAGCCAATCTGGCCATTGACACCATACTCTACATATGTAGAGTATGGTGTCAATGGCCCGAGCCCCAAATACATCTCCGCAAGCCATCAAGCTCTTCTCAGCAATGGTAAGCGGCGCCAACCAATGGCGGCACGGCTATGACCTGATGCAGGCTTCTGGATTGAAATCGGGCACCCTATATCCGCTGCTCATCCGGCTTACGGAAAGTGATTTACTTGAATCGCAATGGAGCGAGACAGAGGGCGGACGCCCGCGCGCGCGGCAAGTTTATCGCTTAACGAAAAACGGCATTTCTTTCGCCAGTAGCTTGCTTGCCGAGGAGTGTGTGAGAGACCTGTTCAAGCCGGTTGCAAGCCCATGATTGACCAGACGGTTATGCGAACCTTTGTCGATTGTATCGGGCGACAGCTTACCACCATCATGCCTCGTGAAAAGGCCGATTGGGTCGCTGCAATGTTGGCGGAAGCAAACGCCATCGAATGCCCAAATGAAGCACTTGGCTTCACCTTCGGCTGCTTATCAACCTGCATTCAGGAGAGGATACGAGAAATGGAATTTCAACGGAAAGTCATTCAGTCGCTCATGTTGATCGGACTGCTGGGATTGGGTGCAATCGCGGCTTGGTCCTCCATCAGCGTTTGGCGCGTCCACGAACCTGCAGGAATACTCTTTGTAGGGTTAGCGGTGGTTTACATTGCTGGCGCGATGATCGCATTTTTCCTCGGCTCAAGAGCCTTAGCAGTTACTGCAGGCGGAATGTTGGCTGCGGCGATCCTGCTCTCGGTTGGCCTCAATTCAAATTGGGCCTTGAGCGCCGGTTGGGTGAATATCGAGCTTTTCAGAGCCTTGGCAATTGAATCGATCGTAATCTGGGGCTCTATCGTAGCGGGGAGCCTGTATTTAGTGCATCTTGCGAAACGCAACTCTAGGGTCGCTTCCTGAACCGCAGCTATTTCCCGGCAGCGCTCGAAGCGGACGCTGCCGGGAGCGTAAGTTTTACTCTGCGGCCTCTGCCTGTTCCTCGGCCAGCGTCGGATAATCGACGTAGCCTTGCGGGATCGGGAAATACCAGCTTTTGGGCACGTCCTTGTTCGGGTTCCAATGCGCGCCCGCCGCGATCCGGCGTTCCAGATCGGGGTTGGAGATATAGGGGCGGCCAAAGCTCACCGCATCGCATTTGCCGCTGGTGACATCGGCCACGGCTTCCTCGGCGGTGTAGTCGCTGTTGAGGATCAGCGGGCCGGTGTAGATCTGGCGGATCAGCGGGCTTTGCTTGGGCACATCGGTCTGGCCGAAAGTCCCATCCGGGCCGGGTTCGCGCAGTTCGACGAAGGCGAGGCCTAGTTCTTCGCACACCTTGGCCGCCGCGCCGAAGGTTGCCGCCGGGTTGCTATCATCGGTGCCTTGCGAATCGCCATTGGGTGACAGGCGGATGCCGACGCGGTCCGCGCCCCACACGTCGATCAGCGCTTCCAGGACTTCGCGCATAAAGCGAGTGCG
>JAHJSJ010000171.1 GCA_018830415.1 Alphaproteobacteria bacterium
ACCATCGCCCACCAGCGCATCAACCAGTTCATCAGGCCACAGCGTCAATTGCGCGCCCAATCCCATCACCAGCAGGATCGCCTCGCTTTCGGGTTTCCCGTGGTCTTCGTAAAAGATTTCGATGCCGGTGTTGGGCGTGGTGATGGTGGGCATGGGTGACGTGGCCTCTCGCGTTTGTTGTCGTTACGCGATTACTTCCACGCCGGGCCGCTGATGTCGAGGCCGGATCAGAAGGCCTTGATCGTTATCATCGCGCCCAGACCATAGTCGGACGCCCCGTTGCTGAGGCCGGCAGAACCGTAGAACGTCAGATCCAGCGCCCGCGAAAGCGGCGTGCTGAGCGCGCCGAAGATTTCCTGGCTATCTTCGACCAGTGCATTGGGTGACTGCCGGTAATCATAGGATGCCAGCACGACCGACTTGCCGACAGCGGCGCTCGCCCCGACCGATCCGAACCAGACATTGTCCAGTTCAAACCCGTCCGGGTTGCCCATCAGGCGATATCCGGCCTGCGCGAACGGGGTAATCATCGCAAAAGTGCGCGAAACCTCGCCCGAAAAGCTGACATCGGTCTTTCCCGTGCCAAGGCCCGTTTGCGCAGTAGGCAGCTTTACGCGCGTGCCGAAATCCAGGCCAAGCCCGAACCGGCTTTCTGGGATCGCATAATTCGCGCCGAGTGTCAGATCGCCAATGCCGCTGCGGGTGGTGATCGGGGTATTGGGATCGACCACGATCGGCCCGCTATCCCCGCCGACGATATTTTCAGCCCCCTTGATCCGTATGAAGGGAATGCTGGCGTTGAGCCGGAAATCGCCCGTGCTGATCCGCGCGTTCAGCGGGGCCACGAAGATTTCGGTATCGACACCGGTGCCGAAATCGCCGGATGAAAAATCGACCCCGGCGGTGATGCTGACCTCCGGGCCTCGATCATAGTCATCCTGCGCGAAGGCAGGCTGCGCGCTGGCCATGGCACCGATGCCAAGCGCCACAATGATGTTCCGCATAATCTTCCCCCGTGCAAAAAGACGGAGCGGGTTTCAGCGCTCCGTCTTCCCTATCTGGAACTGCCAGTGATTATCCGCCGCGGCCCCGGCGGGCGCTGCGCACGATATCGCGGATTGCCTGCGCCTGTTCGCGCGCCTGGCTTGCGGCGGCGCGGGCATCCGCCGCTATCTGGCGACCATCGGCAGCAGCAGTGCGCGCATCCGCCACTGCGGTGCGGGCATCAGCGCCGCTTTCGCGGCCCGAGCGTGCGGCGCGAAGCTCGGCAACCGCGCCGGCATTGTCCTTCGCCGCGCTGTTTTCACCGCGCGCGGCAGCGACCAGTTCGGCCTGGGCTGCGGCTGAACCGGCATTGGCATTGGTCCGTCCGGTCACAGCCTCGTCCTCGATCTCGGCAGATGCTGCGGCTTCGCCCCCGTCTTCACCCTCACCGCGGGCGGCGCGGCGCGCTTCGGCGCGGGCTTTTGCTTCGGCCGACACTTGTGCGCCAATGCCCTTGGTTTCGCCGTCACGCTGCCCTTGTGCAAGCGCGCTAACGGAAGCGCCAAAATTATCCTGAACCTCTTCGGGTTCGTCCTGAGCGATCGCCGGAGCGGCCATCAATGCCAGAGCGCCCGCTCCTGCAAGATACTTGTTCATCCGAATTCTCCTTTTTGCGATTACCTGCGACCCTGCGTCCGGGCATGAAAGAACCTGAATTACTCAATTTGGTGACAACATGCTTGGTTACCGGGGCGCTGAGAACCCCCCTTTCGGCCAGCCGCAAGCTTTGTGGGACGAGTGCGGAGGGCCGGGGCACGCAATTTTTTGATGCAAGGTCATTTCCATGCCGGGCCGCTGATGTCGAGGCCTTGCGCGGAAAGCCGGTCGAGCACGCCGTCAGTTTCTGCCAGCACCCGCAGCGGCACCACCGCGAGCGTCACTCCCGGTTGCCCTTGTGCCGCAGTGATATTGTCGACCCAGATGGTGCGCAACTCGCTGCCGAGCGTCTCGTCCGCCCACGGCCAGCATTGCCCCAGCGCCTGTTCCAGCGGGTTCGTCATCACCGCCGGAATATCATAGCGCCGCCAGTCCGCGCCGCGCATTTCAATGATATCGGGGCCGGCTTCCAACGCATCCATCGCCGCAGTCAGGCAGGCAATATGCGCTGTCGGGGGCGCGTCGGCGAGGTTGTCCAGAATGTCCTCGCCGCGCAGGGTGGCGGCGTGGGTGGTGGGGACTTTGGCCTTGTCGGCAGCCTTCCTCACCACGTCGGATGCATCATCGACGGTGTCGCGGTTGAAGCGCAGTTCCTTCCTGAGCATCTCGAACGCGGTCATCAAAAAGCTTTGCCGCGCATAATCTTCCTTGTGGGCACCACCCAGCGCGGAAAGTCGCGCCCATTTCGTGCTATCGAGATATTCGCTCGCGACGGTCTTGCCCGGCAGTTTGGTGAACTTCGATCCGCTGAACATCAGCCGCAGGATATCGCCCGGAGAGATTTTGGGTCGGGCACCAAGGATCACGCGCTGCGCCTGCCCGGTCGCATCCTTGAGGCGATCCGGCTGCCACGGGGTGGTCTTGGGGATCGCCCGGATTTCACCAACGAGGATGATGGTACCGGTGGGCGTGTCAATCGTCCACATCGGCGCGCCGGACCGCTGCGCGGTGACGACGATGGCGTTTTCGCTGGGGGCGGGGTCTTCTTGGGCGGCGAGGGGCGCGGTAAAACCGGCAAGCGCCATGAGTGCCAAGCTGAAGCGATGTCTCATGGCAAATCCTTAATTCGGCGCACCTTTCTGCCACCTGTACGCAGCACCCTAAGGCACCAGCACCGTATCCTTCGGCTCATCCGCCAGTTCGGGATAATCCAGCGTGTAGTGCAGCCCCCTGCTCTCCTTGCGATGGAGCGCCGATTTCACGATCAGTTCCGCCGATTGCAGCAGGTTGCGCAGTTCGCTGAGGTCGGTCGTTACGCGAAACGATCCGTAATATTCGTCCACCTCGCGGCGCAGCAGGGCGATGCGGTGGGCGGCGCGTTCCAGCCGCTTGGTCGTCCGCACGATGCCGACATAGTTCCACATAAAGCGGCGGATTTCGGTCCAGTTCTGCTTGATCACCACTTCCTCGTCCGAATCGGTGACGCGGCTTTCGTCCCACGGCAGGATCGCGGGCGGGGCTTCAAGGCTGTCCCAGCGTTCGAGAATATCCCGCGCCGCTGCCTCACCAAACACGAAGCATTCGAGCAGGGAGTTCGACGCCAGCCGGTTCGCGCCGTGCAGCCCGCTTTCGGTGCATTCGCCCGCCGCCCACATCCCCGGCAGATCGGTGCGCGCGGCCAGATCCACCACCACCCCGCCGCAGGTATAATGCTGCGCGGGCACAACCGGGATCGGCCCCGTGGTCATGTCGATCCCGATGGTCAGCAGCTTTTCGTGGATAGTGGGGAAGTGCCCGCGCACGAAATCGGTGGGCTGATGGCTGATATCGAGATGCACGTAATCAAGCCCGTGGCGCTTGATCTCGGCGTCGATCGCGCGGGCGACGACATCGCGCGGGGCAAGCTCCATGCGATCCTTGTCGTATAACGCCATGAACCGCTGACCGGTGCG
>JAHJSJ010000172.1 GCA_018830415.1 Alphaproteobacteria bacterium
CCTTTGGGCGAGACGCACCATGCCGCCGTACGATTGCCCCCCGCAGGCCCACTCGAGATGCATCGCATGACCGGACCAGTCACAGTTACATGTCCATGTGGACCGATCCCGGTAGGCTCACCGATTAGGCGTGCGAGCGCGTCTCGTGCTTCGGTGGCATCCGCCTTTGGGCAGGGATGACCCGAACTACAGGTGCCATCCATCTCGCGCGCTGCAATACCTGCGAGTCTGATCCTTGGCCCTTCCTCACACCAGATCGGCCCATCGCCATCCCAGACGGCACTCGGCGTGCAGGCGAAGGTGTCGCCTGCCGGGACAACGGACAAAAGGAGAAGTGCGAACATGGTTCATCAATCCCGGCGAAATTCTAGGGCTGCACAATCCAGCACCATTACGGCAAACGCGCTGTGTTATTGATAGACTGAGATCACTAACAGATCACTGTCGCGATGGCGATCCGCGATCTTTCAAGAAACCGTTGCAGCTTCGGGGTGCCTCGTTCGTTCCATTAGAAGATAGCGTATCACCCGATGTTGTTGCTCGATTGCGCGCCGGGTATTCTCCGGCCAGAGCACATTGCTCCCAGAATATTGCCTGGGGAGCAATCCGTTGATTTCCAAAATAAATTTTTATGTTCGGGTATTTATGCCAACACAATTTTGTTGCCATCGTCGGCGCCGCATCGCTTTGGAGTACGCCGTTGCGCCTCTGCACTTGGCAGGTGCAAGCCGTTCATTGGCTTGCTAGTATCCGCTGATGCGCACCGATGTTGATCACCTTCCCGCCCAGAAGCAGCGCGAGCTGGAACGCGTGGTGGCGATCATATTCGATGAATTCGGCGATGCGCTGGTGCTGGCCAGCAATGGCTGGAAGAAGAAGGCGCGCATCCTCAAGGTCATTCTCTACGGCAGCTATGCGCGCGGCGGCTGGATCGATGAGCCGCACACCGCCAAAGGCTACCGCTCGGATTTTGATCTGCTGATCATCGTCAATGATAAGCGGGTGGCGGACCGGGTGGCCTACTGGCTCAAGCTTGAAGAACGCCTCGACCGCGAGCTGTCGATAACGGGCGCGCTGCGCACCCCGGTCAACTTCATCGTCCACACGTTGCAGGAGGTGAACGACGGGCTTGCCCATGGGCGGTATTTCTTCATGGATATCGCACGAGACGGGATCGCGCTCTACCAGTGCGACGATACCGAATTGCACACCCCCAAGCCCAAGACGCCCACGCAGGCGCTGGCCATGGCGCAGGAGTATTTCGAGGAATGGTTTCCAGCTGCCATGCGCAAGTTCAAGCTGGCGCAAGATGCGGTTGATCAGGAGTTCAACAAAGAAGGTGCGTTCCTGATGCACCAGACTTGCGAGAGCCTGTATCATTGCATCCTTCTCGTCTGCACCTTCTACACGCCTCACGTTCACAATCTCGGCTTTCTTCGCACCCAGGCCGAGCGAATCGATGCGCGTCTCACCTATGTCTGGCCGCGCGAGACCAAGCGCGACCGCGCGCGTTTTGAGAAGCTGAAAGACGCCTACGTCAAGGCGCGCTATTCCAAGCATTACCGCATCACCAAGGAAGAGCTCGAATGGCTGGGCGCGCAAGTCGAGGAGCTTGGCCGCGTCGTGCACGAGGTCTGCTCAGAGCGGATCGAAAAGCTGAAGGCAGAGGCGCTGGCGAGGCCCGATAAGGCCTAGCGATCGTGCGCGCGTGTGGGATGGTGGTTGCTGTTTTCTGAGAGCCGGGATAGAAAATTTGCACGATCGGCTCTTTGGCTCGCTCGCGCATAACCCTGGTGCCGTCATATTACCAAGTTCGATGAGCCTGATCTTCCGCGCTTTGGCACGGGTCGGGGGCAAGAAAATGGCTGCCAGCCTGATCGATGCCCGTACTGGCAAGCGAAACCCCATAAGCCTCAACCGCGCACTAGGACACAGCCGCAGCTTCAAAAGCGTTGTAATTTGTGAAATATTCCCAAATGCGACCGGGTGCCGGGGCCAATGTCCAAGCCTGCGGGCTAAATCCCTCGGTGACCTGCCAACGGGTCATCCCAACACCCGGTCGTATCGCAAGCCCAAGACTATATAATTGAATTATAAATTAGAAATGCTGGCTCGACGCCATCATACTCTGGATGCGGCAAATAGTGTCGCAATTATGTGAAAGGAGAATGATGATGCAGCGTACCCAGGAAAAGCCCGAGAGGATCGACCTCGGAGCCGCTTCGGTCGAAACCAAGGGCGTGGCCCTCTACGATCAGGATACCGATGGCGGTGAGCGTAACTTCATCCCCGGTAACTTGGCTGGCTGAAGCAAGGGAAGGCGCGCGGCATGTCTGTGGCGCGCCTTCCTCCCGACATGACCGATTTTCTGGCCTCGATCGACCAAGAGCGGACCGCGTGGACGCTGACAGGCGAACAGGTGATCTTCCTGGATCTTCTTTGTGACCGTTACTTCAGTCTTCGTGAGCCTGAGAATGCGGAATTTCGTGCGGGAATTGCACGCGGAGACGTCGCCGAGTGGCACCTCCCTACCTGCCTACCGAAGCCCGGGGCATGGGCACATCCTGCCTCAGGCCCACCCATGCCCGAGGAAAATCGACTGAATATTGCCGGAGTAGCTGCTGCCTTGTGGATCCAGCACCGCATCGAACGCCGGATGGAAACATTGCCGTTCCACCAACTCCTCATCGGAGTCCGCAAGACAGTTGAGCATCGCTTCCGCAAAATAACCGAAGCGCAAGCCGAGTGCCTCCTCGACATTGTCGAAGATTTCGAGCGGGCCCGGCTCATTCGCAGCGCAGCCAACCGATGTGTGCCTCGCTCGCTGGCGCTTGTCTTGCGCTGCGCGACCTACGGCATACGCGCACATGCCGTGATCGGGGTCAAGACGAAGCCCTTCGAGGCGCATTGCTGGGCTCAGCACGGTTCTGCTGTGCTCACTGACCCGCTCGAAAACGTCATCCAGTTCACGCCCATCCTCGTCATATGAGCCCCCCGCGTTTCATCCTCGCCTTGCCGCGTGACCGGCCTCCGACGCAAGGAATCGTTCGCGAGACAAACCCATTAGTGAAACCGCAAGCCACAGCTTGGCTATGGGCCAGCGACGCAATGCCCGTTGCCGATGCCGGCGATGGCTCAGTCGTCATAGGGCACTGCTTCTCTCGGGCTGGCCCCAAGAATGGTATCGGCTGGTTTCAACATTCGTCAGATGCCACTCAATCTGCAAAGTCATTGCTGCGCAAGGGCTGGGGTGCGTACTTCGCCGTCCTGCCAGATGTTAGCACCAACCGTTGGCAGGTGATGTCCGATCCGTCGGGACTGCTACCCGTATTTCGGCTGCTCACTTCAAGCCATGTCATTCTGTCCTCTGACCCCGCACTTTTTCAAGGCGCGTCGGGCCTGAAGCCAGAAGTTTGCTGGCGCAGGACGCTCCACCATCTGATGCAGCCTGACTTGCGTCAGCGTGCAACCTGCCTCGCCGGGGTCGACGAATTGCCGCCAGGAGTGCTGCTCGACCCCAGCTCACCGGATGCGCCAGAGCAGGTTCTCTGGAGTCCGTCCGATCACTTTCCTGCAAATGCCGCGCTGACATTCGAGAGTGCACGCGAGGAACTGCGCGCCGTTGCATGCAATGTACTGGACGCGTGGCAAATGGCATTGGGACCCGTGGCCGTGGCCGTCTCAGGCGGCGTGGACTCATCGTTCATCTGCGGCGCGCTTGCGGCAGGAGGGCGTGAGTTCGGTTGCATCACGCTGGCAACCGCCGAGGCCGGCGGTGATGAACGATATTTCGCTCGGCTCCTGGCAAACCATCTCGACAGGCCGCTCATGGAGTTCATCTACGATCCAGCGGCGCTCACCCCTCAGAGTTTCGCATCGAAAGGCATGCCGCGTCCGAGCCGCCGTACCTTCGTTATGGCCGTCGATACAATGCTTGCGCGCGGCGCTGCGGAGCTCGCCGCAGCCGTGGTTTTGGATGGCAATGCCGGCGACAACCTTTTCTGCTATCTTCATTCTGCAGTCCCGGTCGTCGACCGGTTACGCTCTGAAGGACCAGGCTTCGGCACGTTCTCGACCCTGCTCGACATGTGCCGGGTGACAGGGTGTGATATTCCGACGATGGCAAAGGAAACGCTGCGGGAACTTCGTCAAGGCGGCTCCGCACCTTCTTTTTTCTGTGACACGCGGCTACTCACTACCGACGCACATAGCGATAGCGAGATCGAACCCCTGGTCTCCTGGCCGGAAAATGTGCATGGTCCCTGCACAGGAAAGCACGATCACGTCGCGCTTATCATGCGCGCTCGCCACAATATTCATGGCATTTCCTCGCGGGTGCCTCGGCTCTCACCGTTAATGAGTCAACCATTGCTGGAGACCTGTCTCCGGATCCCTACATGGCTCTGGCCGACGGGAGGGGTGAACCGGGCGCTTGCCCGGGCCGCCTTTGCTTCCGAACTGCCAGCAGAACTTTTTACACGCACGGCAAAGCCCGGCCCCGATGGCTTCATCCGCCAGGCCTTCGAGCGAAACAGGAGCCAACTCCATGTTCTGTTGCGCGAAGGCTTACTCGTCAAAAATGGTTTGCTTGATACAACGCAGCTAGACCGCGTCTTCGCAGGTGAAACGGCGAACGATTGGAAAACCGTTCGCCGCCTTCTCGACCTAGCCGAGGCCGAGAACTGGGCGAAGAGCTGGCAGGCGTGACCTTCACCCAGCGCAGCGCAGACCGGCTTCCTCCGGCGCACCCGCCATCGCCTTCCAGCGTTTGTACTGGGGTGCCCGGTCGGCAGCACAATTGACCCGGTTCATCAGCCAGAATTCGAACCACTCCATATTCCGCTCATAGATCGCTTCGCGATGCGCCGGCTGCCATTTCACATGGGTTTCGTCCTCGAACACGTAGAGCTCGATCGGCCGCCCATAGTGACGATAGGCTGCCACAACATCGAGCCCGCCCTTGTATTCACTATCCGTATTCTGGATCAGGATCGGCACCTTCACCCGCTCAACGTTGAGAAGGAGCGACACCGGCCGCCAGAGATCTTCAATTCCCGGTTCGAACAAGCGCATGCCGGACTCGCGCAGCTGCCTGGTAAAGCGTGGTCCCGGAATGATGGTGTAGAAGTTCATGTCCTCGCAGCACGAGCCGAGCGAAGCCACCTTGAACAGATCCGAATTGATCAGCGCCCATTGTGCAGTAACCGTCCCGTCGCTGAACCCGCTGATGCCAAGACGTTCCGGGTCGACCGCACCGGTTTTGATCGCCAGCTGGACCGCCTCTTCCAATGCCGACTGGACGTGTCGCCGATCGATCCATTCCCTGCGGCCGTTTTGCATCAATTCCAGATTGGTCCTCGCGCTTGCGTCTCCGGGAATCGAATCGGGCCGCGAAAAGCTGAGAACCGCAAAGCCCCGATTGGCGAGCGGATGGATCGGCACCTCATCGCCTGTACCGCCTCGCAGAAATCCGTGGCTGGTGTACTGAACGACGACCAAGGGGTGTTTCTGGCCAGGCTTGTGATCAGGAGGCAGGACGAGATCGGCAAAACTTTCTGCGCCGAATTCATTGCTGACCAGCAAACGCTCGACCTGGCCCCAGCTTTTCTGCGCAAGGCTTGGGTTGGGATCAAAAATGATCCGTTCGAGTCCCGTCTCGATGTCGATTGCGACAATCCGCCTCGGCCGCGCCGCGCCCTCCCGACCACAAATGAACTCATGCCCTGACAGGACGCAGCCAGCGAAGGCATCGCGGGTCGTGAACAAGCGCTGAGGTTGGCCGTCGTCCATGTTCCAGCGCAGGAAGGCCATCTCGTTATCTGCCCAGCCCGTGAATTGCAGGCCATAAAGCGTCTCGCCGTCATCCGACCACCACAGGCCTTGCAAACCTTCGCATTCCCGGGCCTCGCAAACCCTGCTTTGGCCATTATTGAGGGCGACCACGAGCTTGCGTGGACTGAGAATACCTCCCGGTATCTTGCGTTCAAGCCAGGCTGAATGACCCAGCGACGAGGTTGTATGTCTGGACGCACCCTCCGATGCGTCCTTCGGACTCGGCGGCTCCAGCAACGCCACTTCCGCCGGGGTTGCCTCTCTGACGTCGCTGTCCGCGAGTGAGAGATAGCTGTATCTTGAAGGGATGCGGCCTGTTGGGATCGGCCGGTCGGCGACTTGCGGATTGAACCGCTCGTCATAGAGAAAGCCGCGCGGTGCCTCTTTTGCGATTTCCTCCGCACGGCGGCGAATGTCCGGTCGGGAGGCGAGCACAAGGCCTAGCCCATTATGGCTCCAAACGAGTCGATCCACATCATGCGGGAGAAAGCTGACCTGGCGCGCCCGGGCCTCGCCTGTCGGATCGGCGATCCAAGCCTGGGTCGAATCGTCGACCCGCTTGAGAAACGCGATCCGGGTTCCATCTGGTGACCAGAGCGGGGGATTATCCCGCTCCCAACCTGCCTTGACCACCGCGAAGTCACGCAGGGAAAAATCGGCATTTATGAACGCGCCGCCGCTATCCACTTCCTGGGGGCCAGCATGCCCATCGACCGACATTACCAGCAGACGCAGGCAATAAGAATTTGTTCGCGGATTTGCCTGCTTCGTAATCGTGGCAATCTGTCGGCGGTCTGGGGACAGCGTGAAAAAGCTGCCCGCAGCCCGGGCCGGATCCCGGCCAAGATCAACAAGCCTGATCTGGTCTTCTGTCGTGAAGCTGGTGGAGGGCGCATGAGCGCCCCTGGCTCCTGGTTCGGGGACGGTGCACGGATCCGCATCAGAAGGTACGGTCCTGGCGACCGGCACGATGGCTCCTGCAAGTGCCGCGGCAATCAGAAAGCTGCTCACCAGTGCCTCCTGATACCGAACGCAACAAACCTTCCGATCGCTGAGAAATTGGTGGAATCGAACGGCGTATCCGTTGGCCCCAGCCCGCCGATGCGCTCGGGCTCGAAGTTGAAGAGGTTCTGGACAGTGAGGCTGACCGACAGCCCCGGATCACGGCTTTCGCCGGCAATGATATCGTAGGTCAGCCCGAGGTCGACCGTCGCGCTTGCAGAAACTCTATCGGCATTGGCAAACCGCGGATCGCGCAGGGAACCGAGATAATTGATGGCGACATTGCCGCGTAGCGGCCCTGCCTCATAGCGCGCCAGCCCTCGTGCCCTGTAGCGCGGCGGATTGAAGACGTTGCCCGATAGCTGCGTCTCGGGAAGACCCGGAACCACCCGCTGTCTTGAATCGAGATAGGTCCCGGAAAGATCGAAACCGAATGAACGGTTGCTTGCCAGCTGCTTTGTCCAGGCAAGGCGAACATCCACCCCTTCAATACTCCAGGCGGCGAGATTGGTGTTCCGATTATCAACAAGGACAACCACATTGGCAGGATCAAAAGTGACGCCGGAATTGTTCTCCAGTCCGTTGAGCGAGCCAGCGATTAGCACAGCGAGCCGCGACGGATCGGGATCGAAGTCGAACAGGCTGGCAAAGGCCGGATCGCCGAAGGCGGCAACTACCGAACCGGGAATCGGTGTTGCGACCCGATCTGTAAAGTTGATGTCGTAATAAGTTCCCGACAGGGTAAGTCCCTGAATAGTCTCCGGCCGGATTTCGAACCCCGCTGTTATGCTGCGAGCCCTCTCCGCCCGCACATCCGGATTGCCGCCCGAGGTGAGAAAGACGGTTTCCTCGCCTGCCCCTGCGCCGAACAGCGCGGCCGGAAAGAGCAGCGTCTGAAAGGGCGAGAAACGTTGGAATAAGGTAGGCGCCTTGAATGAGCGGGACCAGTTGCCATGCAAGACCAGGCTTCTGACCGGCGCATACCTGACGCCGATGCGCGGGGCAGCGAACTGCTCGACGTTTTTGAAGTCCTCGTTGCGGATCGCCGCGCTCACCGTAAGTTCCTCGATACCGGAAATGCCGTTCTCGGGACCGAAAAAGGGCAGGGAAAGTTCGCCATAAACGTAGCGAACCTCCTGATTTGCCTCGAAGGAACTCTGAGTGACGCCGTTCTGAATAAGGATCCGCTCAAACCCGTTTCGCCGATATCCTCCGCCAACGGCGAGGCGTGCTCTTCCACCCGGAAGGGTAAACAAAGGGCCTTCCGCACCAGCCTCGACAGCCAACAGGTCATTGCAGATACAGCCGACGATGTCCCTGAAGCGCGTACCCTCGTTCAGGAACTCCGTATTGATCCGCGTGTCTCCTCGGCCGAATGAGCCGGTCGCGTAGGCCTGCCAGTCCGAACTCAGGCTGATTTCGACCGACGGGATGATCGACCAGGATTCGAGGTCAGGCGTCCTGATCTGGAAACTCCGGGAAACGCCGCCGCGCAATGTCGAATCGCGCCGTGAATAGAGAGCATCCACGCTCAGCTCGATAGCGGGCGTGATTTCCTGATAGGCCGATAGCATTGCAGCATGCCGTTCGCTTGCAGGAAACAATGTCGTGTCCGGTTCGAGCGGATCGCTGAAGGATCGCTGGCTTGCGTTCACAGCGGAAGTGTTGGTGAAATCATACGCGACCATCGCGCCACCACTCGACCAGGTCGTTCCGGCGACAATGTCTACCTGCTGTCGGAAATTGCCGCCGGCCGTGCTGGAGCCAATTTGCGCTGAGGTCGTGACCCCCTTAAAATTGCGCCTGAGAATGACATTGATAACCCCGGCGACGGCATCGGATCCGTAGAGTGCCGAGGCTCCGTCGGGCAGCACCTCAACCCGCTCGACTGCAGCCAGCGGAATTGCCGATATATCGATTCCGGCAAATGCTGAATCATATGGCAGGCGGTTGCCGTTCAGAAGCGTGAGGGTCGCGTCCGGACCAAGTCCGCGAAGGTTCGGGGCCGAGGCCGCATTGACATTCTGATTGAGGAAGCCTGCGCCTGCGCCAACCCCTGGATTCTGCCCGCCCGAAAAATTCTGCGGCAGCTGCCGGATCGCTTCTCCCAGATCAACCTGGCCGGTCTCCTCCATGATCGTGCGATCAAGCGTGATAACATTGCCAATCGCACTTGCCCCCCGAATCCGGCTGCCAGTGACGACAATTGCCTTATCGTCGCCATCAGCCGCTTCGTCAGACCCGGTGCTCGCGCTGGTCTGATCGATATTTGCCTGTTGGTTCGCAGCGCTGTCTGATTGTGCAATAGCAGGTGAGAAGAAACCGGCCATGGCGGTACTCGCCAGAAGCCCTGCGAACATATTGATTTTACGCTTCATCAAGCTCTCCCTTTGCCCCCACCGCAGTTCGCGGCGTTCTTGACAAAGGGATTAACGCAGCCACCCAGCCGCACCTTAGTTTCAAATGAAATTAAATTTGGGTCAGCGGTCAATTAGCACTTATAGCGGCGCACTTTCAGCTTTGCTCTTCTATTGCTGCGCGCAACTGCGCGAGCGCTTTCATCATGTGATAGTCGACCGCCGAGAGAGATATCCCAAGTTCACCCGTGATCGCGCGGTAAGATTTCTTCTCAAATCGGTTCAGCCGGAAAATTTGCCGGGTCCGATGTGGAAGTTCACCGAGCGCGCGCGTCAGCAACCAGTCAAGCTCGTCGCTGAGCAACGCATACTCCTGTTCGGCCTCACAGCGGGCGTCGCGATTATCGCACAACTCCCACATCTGGCCACGGGTACGTTGCCGCCGAATGTAATCGATAAACAGGTTCATCGCTACGCGCTGGAGGTATCCGCAAGGATTGTCTGCCTGGTTGAAAGCCGGACTCGCTGCAGCTCTTACAAAGACCTCCTGCGCGAGATCGCTGGCGATATCATACCCGACCCTTTTTTCGAAGAAGCAACGCAATCGCGCAAATTCGGCGCGATACAGCTGATCAAGATCCACCGGGCGGGGCACCGTCCTGCCAGCGGGGGGCACATTCCGACAGCGCGAAACCATCGGCGTGTGGTCCGTGCTTATCGTGCAAGCAACACTTTCATCCATGAATTTTGCGTGGTTGGCGCTTGCGCAAAGCCCACTCCGCCCACAGCGGAGGACCAATGCTTCAATCCTATGCTGCGTCGCCAGGACGTGAGCCGACCGAGCAATCTACAGCCACCGCTCGAACTGACCCGAGAGGCGTGCATGATGGATGGCGGATTTGTTCCAAGCGGCGTGCGCCAAATTTCACACCGCGCCAACCCATTGTGCACAAATGACTTGCCAGTTCAAGCCGGGTGGCACGCTAGGTTTTCTTGCGCTTCCTAAAGACGAGGCATCAGGGCTGCGGATGCTTATCCCCTGAATTGGTATGGTTCCTCCCCTTCATGGGGAATAACGCAGGTTCCAGAGCTGCAGTAGCGCAGCGGTCAGGAAAGGAGGTCCCCATGACCCGCTCATCCGATCGCATCAAACACTACAGCAGACACGACTTTCCCGATTTTGCGCAGGAATTCCTGCGCCGAAATCCGGAATACAGAAAACAGTTCCAGTCTCTGTCGCCGAATGCCGAAGCCGGATCGGGCAGCATTGCAACCGACAGGTTTGCGCGCGCATGGGGGCTGCATTTTCCCGTTCAATCCGGCCATTGATCCCCAAAGCGCGCCAGCATTTTGGCGGGCCGAGCACTGCCCGTTCGTGATCAGCCTCTCTTCTTCCCAAGACCTGCCAAAGCGCGAAGATCACATCCGGGTTTTCCGGGCTGGCAGCGAAGGCACGGACCTCTTTGTCATCCGAGGCCGACACGTCACGCATCGATTAACTCGCGCCGCTGCAACAGGTGATGGCGTCAGCAACTTCAGTGTTCGCGCTGACGCGCACCTCCGCCATCGCCTCGCGTGCATTGATGCCTTTGCTACCGGCTCGTCCATCGCCTCTCGCAGAGTGCCGAGCCCCACACCTTATCAGATCGCACGTCTGGCGCTGTTTCTTTCGATACTCGACCGGCTGAATGACGGGAGCAATGGCCCGGCTGCAAATATCCGCTCACTTGCCTCGGATCTGGTATTTCCCGGCGCACCGTTACCCGCACGTGCGATCGAGTGGAAAACGAGCAGTTATCGCCGACACACGCAAAGACTGGTTGCAGCGGCACGCGCGATGTGTCGCAGTGGCTACCGACATCTTTTGGTTGGTAGACTGGGTGCATAAGGTTGCGAAAACCTGTATGCTTCAAAGACCCTGTTTGAAAATAGCCCTTCAGGTTTTCTGCAGGTTTTTCAATTTCCAAATTACGAATATGAGTTGTTCATGGCAGGCTTGCAAACCGGCAGCCCGCGCCATGCCCGATATAGCGGGCCGCATTGGGATAGCCTGACCTGGCCAAGTGGGATGTGCCAATGGCAGGCAATCGGGACGACGGTCATGTGTCGTGTTGGAGTGCGCGCTGATGGTCGAGCGGGAATATAATGTATGTTGATGTCGCAGAAAATTTTGCCGATGATCTCGCTGGTTCGCAGACGCCTGACGACCTTTCACTGACGCTGCAGCGGATATCAAGTCGCATGGGCTTTGATTATTTTGCCCTGAGTCTTGAAGTGCGGCAATGGTCTACGGGATCGCAATCAGTGCTTTTGCATGACTACCCCGAAGAATGGGCCAAGGTTTACACTGGTTTCGATCTCGCTGGGAAGGATCCCGTTCGCCGTGCCTGCGGACGCAGCTTCGTCGGTTTTTCCTGGCAGCATCTCGAACACATCGTTCCACTGACCCGCGGCGACCGGCAAATGCTGGCCGTCGGTCGGGAATGCGGAATAAATGACGGCTTTACAGTGCCCCGGCATTTGCCAGGCCTCGCACACGGCACGTGCACGTTTGCTGTCGCCCCAGACAAGGAATTGCCGCTCGCGATGCTGACCATGGCGGAATTGGCGGGATCGCTTGCACTCGCCGTCGCGCTCAATCTGAGCGGGATATCACCTGAGGTAGCAGCCCCAATTCTCAGCGACCGCCAACGCGAATGCGTGCTTTGGTCCGCTCGCGGCAAAACATCAGCCGAGACGGCAACCATCCTCGGTATAAGCCTCGAGACTGTAAACCAGCATCTCAAAATTTCGCGCGAGCGCTACGGTGTGCACTGCAAGCAAATGTTGATCCTCAAGGCCATGTTCGACGGGTTGATCAGCTTCAAGGATGTGGTTGGCTGGTACAGCCACCGCTGATTTTGCTCGCTGCTGAGGTCTGCATCCCCAGTTCTTGGTATTCAACGGATCTGCCTAGCGTGATCTCATGCAGTCCTCACAAGCATGAAGTGAGGACACCAATGAAATTGCTCGAAGACAGATTTTTGCATGATATGGCGGAGAGCGCCCTTTCCGCGATGTTCGCGGCGCGCAAGCGCGTGTTCATCGACTTGCTGGGCTGGGATCTTACTTCAAAAGAAGGTCGCTATGAAATCGATCAATTCGATACGGCTGATGCGGCTTATCTGACCCTTAATTCTCACGGCCCGCGCCATCGCGGCTCTGCCCGCCTGTTGCGAACCGACAAAGCTCACATCCTTGGCGATATCTTCTCGTCGCTTTGCGCGGGTCCAGTGCCGCGAGGACCATCACTCCGCGAGATCACCCGATTCTGCATCGAGCCGAACCTCCCGCGTGACGAGCAACGGCGAGCCCGCAATGAGCTCGTTTCGGCACTGGTACATTACGCGCGCGCTTCAAACTTAGCCGGCTACACAGCCGTTGCTGGTGTTGCCTGGTTCCGCCGGATCAGCCGGTTCGGATGGGATTGTCACGCACTTGGCGAACCGCAGATTATCAATGGCGAAAAGCTTGTTGCGCTCAAAATCTCTATCCACGAGGATACCGTCAGCGCCATCAGTCAAACCGGTATTTACTGCAGGCCTGATTTTCAGGCGCTTCGCCTCGATGAGCAGATGGCGCTATGAAAGCCGAAAATCTTACGGCTCTTCAGGCGAGCCTGGTGAATGATGGTTATTGCATCATCCAGGACTGTTTGCCGGCTGAAACCCTTGCTGCGCTCAATCAGGATATCGATCAGACCTTCCGCGAAACGCCCTTCGGAATTGGTGATTTCTATGGCTATAATACGAAGCGGTTCGGCAGCCTTGTCAAGCGGTCGCGTTACTGTGCCGATCTCGTTCTTGAGCCACTTGTCTTGCGCCTGGTCGAAAACGTGTTGGGTTCGTCTTGCGAGCGGATTCAGCTTAATGTCGCTCAGGCAATCTCCGTTCATCCTGGGGAGATTGCGCAATTTCCGCATCGCGATGATGATATGTGGCCCTGCACGAAGAACGAACGGGAATTTCTTGTCAATGTGATCTGGCCCTTGTCGCAATTCAGCGCCGATAACGGCGCAACGAGAATTTACCCGGGTTCGCACCGCCAAGTGATCGAAAATCTCACCCAGCTTGGCAGGCCAGCTATTGCCGAGTGTAGTCCGGGCGATGCTATCGTCTTTCTAGGCTCGACCATCCACGGAGCAGGTGCGAATGTGTCAGATGAAGAACGCCGGGCTGTGGTGGTTGGCTACAGTCTGGGGTGGCTGAAGCCGTACGAGAACAACTGGCTTGCCTATCCACCTCAAGTCGCTCGGACGTTTTCTCCTGAACTCGCTGCGCTGGTCGGTTATGCTCAACACCGCCCAAATCTTGGCAACTATGAAGGTCAATGTCCGTCTATCCTGCTGGGCGATCGGGTGCCTGCCCATATTCATGCGATCGACTCTCTCAGGCCCGATCAGGCTCAGGCCGTTCGCGAATTCGCGGCTATCCAGCGTGGTAGGTAATGAGCCCATCGCAAGTTCTTCAGCCAACCTATCAGCGCCTCAAACGTGAAGTAATGCAAGGGGTATGGCCTCAGAACACCCGGCTCGAAGCCATGCGTATCGCGGATGATTATGGGATCAGCATGACACCAGTCCGTGACAGCCTGAATTTGCTCGCCGGGGAGGGTCTCATCATCTCTCAGGCTGGGGCGGGCTACCGGACCAAGGTGGTCACCGAGCGCAGCCTTGCTGCCATGCTTGGCATTCACGCGACGCTTATCGGAGTGGCAGTCGCCCGCGAAGCCAGATTACCAGTCAAAAAGCAGGTCGACCCCCTCTTAAGTACCAATTACCCCGATGAAATCGGTGTGCTGTTCCAGCAGATTGCCTCCAGCGCCGGTAATCCTGTGCTTGCTGAGTTCGTAGAGCGCCTTGGTGATCGCTTGTATCAATGCCGTGCTCATGAGCATCTGGTTTTACTAGGAATTGATGCGGAACTTCATGAATTAAAAAAAGAAACTGGGTTATGGTCAAGCCGCCTTGGCCACACCCTTGAAGAGTATCATCAGCGCCGCATCAAAAACGTAGCACAGCTTGCCGCACTGATAGCGTGATCCGAGCAAAATCGCGGTCTGATGCATCGAAAGCGCCAGCGTAGCATTGTGGCGATGCAAGGCTGACGATTCAGCAAAGTACAAATTGCCTTGTCGCTCCCTCTAATACCAGCGCTGAGATGCTGACCGATCGCGCGCTGGTATTATTGCAGTCAATTGAAAAGTAATCTTATTTTGAAAGATTGGACTTCTCCCATACCCACCACAAATTTGTAACTAACTACATCCTGTGTGGCGGACAAGCGTGTTGCGCACCAAGCCTTCATCCCACAAGGGTTCACAATCGCCCGCTGCACTGCCTAACGATCAGTTGCTGCCCTATTCGATGATGTAGCGCACCCGCAGCGTGAAACTGCGCCCGGCCCCAAGCCCGCCGTCCGGCCGCACCCGGAAACTCGTGACGCTGGGATCGCAGCCTTGCGCGTCGGCGGTCGGAACATGCGTCCAGTTGACTCCGGCATCATTGGAAAATTCGAGACTGTCGCCAACCGAGGCGAGCGAGGCGAAGCTGTATGTCAGCCCTGATCCGCCAGGATCAGCAAACACAACCGGGCCGCCTGCGCGGGAGATCTGGCACAGTTTGGCGTCAGCCGGACCATTATCAACCACCACCACGCTGTTCGCGTCGGTGGCATCAGTGCCATTATTGACCACTGAAATCAGGTATTCGACCAGCGCGCCGGGGATCGCCTTGGGATTATTGGCGAGATTCACCGGATCGGAAATCAGCGAGCTGACCTTGGTGATCGACAAAGTAGCAAAGGGGTTGCAGACGAACAGATCGTGCAGGCTGATCCCTTGCTGTCCTGGATTGGTCGGCGCGGTTGTGTGATTGCCATAGCGGATCGTGATCGTGTCCACCGGATTGTTGAAAGTCACTACCACATTGCCCAAGGGTTCATTGTCGCCGGACAACGCATCGCCGATCGCGATATTGCCTTGCACAAAATTGGCATTGCCGTTGGTCAATTGGGGCAGCACTTGATTGCCGCCAAAGCCGCCCACCACTTCGACCCGGTCAGCGAATTGATTGGCAAAGAAATCAACGTCAAAGATGGTGAACTGAACGCCGCTGAACGAGCGCGGCAGCGTGATCGTCATTTGGACCACACCTGCCTGGTTGGGTTGATCGGCGATCACCGTCAGACCCGGCTCGGCGGGGGAAAGGCCGCCGGTCGTCGCGCTGTTCACCGTTGGTGATTGCCCACCGAAGCCGGCGAGATTCTGATAAACACCGTCATTGGTCAGACGGAAACGGATGTTGCCAAAACTGGCAAAGGCATAGGTATTGTCGGTCGATCCGGCAGCCCAGCCCGATATGGTGCCCCAATCAAACACCGAAAACCCTGCCGGGCACACCAGTTGGGGCGGGATGCCTGCCGCCCGGCCCGATTGCACGATGAAGGTCGATACCGCGTAATCATCCTCTCCGGTCGCGCCGTTATTCACGGTGGAATCTGGATCAGGCAGGCTGCTGGAAATGATTTCAGCGGTGTTGGTCACAGTGGTTCCAGCGCTTGCAGCAACCGTACCGGTGATGGTGATAACCGCAACCTCTCCCGGTGCGAGCGTGCCGACCGTCCACACCCCGGTTCCGGCGTTAAAACTGCCTGTGCCACTGGCGCTGGTAAAGGTTAAGTTGGGGGGCAAAGTATCGCGCACCTGAATGACGGTCGCGGTGCCGGTGGATGCTGATGCGTTGAACACTGTCAACCGCCAGGACGCGCTGCCGCCAGCGGTCGGCGGAGCGCCGATCAATTGCTTGGTCAGCGAAAGATCGGCGAAGTTGCTGGGAATCGATGTGAGGTACAGCTCAGCATGACGGAAATTGCCGTTGTCGGCACTTGGGAAGAGATCACAGATTTCAAGTCGCCATGTGCCCGCGGCATTGCGCCCGTTAAACGCCGATAATGCGCTGCGTGGGCGAAAGCGGTTTTGAAACGGCGGTGCGGTGGCTGAATGGTTCCCCGTCGCACTGTCGGTGTTGACCAGTTGGGGTGCGGAATCGTCCAGCCGAACATTGAAATTGTCACCACTGGTGTTCGCGGTATCGCCGTTGGTGAGCGGCACGCGCGTGCCGTCGGGTCCGACCAACGTCATCTGCAAATCGCCGCGCCATGTATGCGTAACCAACACCCCGATATCGACATCGCCGATGATAAAATTGTTAGTGACTACAAAATTGCGAACCAGGGGCGCGGTGCAGGTGGTCGACCCATTGATTGCCCCGTCGGCCGTGTTGACCACGGTGGTCACCGATTGCGCCGCTGCCGGAACGGTCAACCCGCCGGCCAACACCGCAGCCAGCAGGCCCAGCAC
>JAHJSJ010000173.1 GCA_018830415.1 Alphaproteobacteria bacterium
ATCCGCATGGAGGTGGAAAGTAAGCCCGAGGAGATCGAGGCGCTCGACCGGCGGATCATCCAGCTCAAGATCGAAGAAAGCGCGCTCGGCAAGGAAACCGATTCCGCGTCAAAAGACCGGCTGATCGCGCTGCGTGAGGAGCTGGCGAACCTGGAACAGCAGTCGGCCGAACTTACCACCCGCTGGCAGAATGAACGCGACAAGATCGAGGCTGAAAGCCGGATCAAGGAACAGCTCGACGCCGCGCGGCTCGAACTCGAACAGGCGCAGCGCACCGGCGATCTGGCGAAGGCGGGTGAGCTGTCTTACGGGCGCATCCCTGCACTCGAAAAACAGCTCACCGACGCGCAGGCGCTGTCCGAAAACGCCCTGCTGCGCGAAGAAGTGACCGAGGAGGACATCGCCGGCGTCGTCAGCCGCTGGACCGGTATCCCGGTCGACAAGATGATGGCGGGCGAACGCGAAAAGCTGCTCCAGATGGAAGAACTGCTCGGCAAACGGGTGATCGGGCAGAGCCAGGCGATCACTGCCGTTTCCAAGGCGGTTCGCCGCGCGCGCGCTGGGCTGCAGGATCCGGGCCGCCCGCTCGGCAGCTTCCTGTTCCTCGGCCCCACGGGCGTCGGCAAGACCGAACTGACCAAGGCGCTCGCCGGGTTCCTGTTCGATGATGACAGCGCGATGGTGCGGATCGACATGAGCGAATTCATGGAGAAGCACGCCGTCGCCCGGCTGATCGGCGCGCCTCCGGGCTATGTCGGTTATGAAGAAGGCGGAGTGCTGACCGAAGCCGTGCGCCGTCGCCCCTATCAGGTGGTGCTGTTCGACGAGGTCGAGAAAGCGCACAGCGATGTCTTCAACGTGCTGCTGCAAGTGCTCGATGATGGTCGCCTGACCGATGGGCAGGGGCGTGTGGTCGATTTCAGCAACACGCTGATTATCCTGACGTCAAACCTTGGCAGCCAGTATCTCGCCAACCTGCCCGATGGCGCGGAACCGGCGACGGTCGAAAAGGACGTGATGGACGTGGTGCGCGGGCATTTCCGGCCCGAGTTTCTCAACCGTCTGGACGAGATCATCCTGTTCCACCGGCTGGCGCAGGAACACATGGCGCCGATTGTCGAAATTCAGGTGGGCCGGGTGCAGAAACTGCTCGCCGATCGCAAGATCACGATTGAGCTGACCGATGCCGCGCTGCGCTGGCTTGGCCGGGTGGGCTATGATCCGGTGTACGGCGCACGCCCGCTGAAACGCGCGGTGCAGCGGTATCTGCAAGACCCGCTGGCTGAAATGCTGCTGGAGGGCAAAGTGCCAGACGGCAGCACGCTGGTGATCGACGAGGGCGACGGCCAGCTTGCGATGCAGGTGAATTGAGCCAAACCATTCGGATTGCTAGCCGCAACAAAAAAGGCCCCGGTTGCCCGGGGCCTTTTCATTTTCAGGCCTGTGCCCTTCCGGTCGAATTACAATTCCGCCCGGAACGATGCGAAGAACGTGCGGCCGCGGTTCGAGAAGATCCCGGAACCCCCGCCTGCCCCGGTAAGGCCGAACGGCGGCAACTTGTCAGTAATATTGTCGACGCCGATCGTGAAACGGTAATCATCTTCGATATCGATATCCAGCCGGACGTCCTGGGTAAGGCGCGTCGGAAATTTCTGAAACTCGGCATCGAACGCATCAGGATTGCGCGGCGGTGCCTGAACCAATTCACCGGCCGTGCAAGGGGTGTCTGTGCGGGGAATGGTGCCGGTCGTGCACAATTCGATATTGTTGTTGATGTTTTCACGAGCGCCGTTGAACTGACTATCGACAAAACGACCTGACCACGACAGCGTGAACGCCCCGGCGGTGTATGCCGCGTTGAAGTTCGCCGCCCATACCGGATCGCCAAGTTCGCCGCGGACATCGTTGGGCACTTCCGGATTATTGGTATCGAGGAAGTTGGTCCGATCGATCACATAGGTCGCAATCGCACGCAGCGACAACCGGTGGCCATTGCCGAATGTCCTGACGTAGCGCGCGTCGAAATCAAGCCCTTCGGCTGTCAGTGCCGCAAAGTTGATCGGCCCGGTCACGAGCGCCGCATTGACATCGAGCGAGCCATCCGCCTGACGTGGCCTGATCGCCTCGCAGAACGTATTGTTGAGATCGGCGGCATCGAAGCAATTGTTCAAAATAGCTTGCGGGCCGACGTTTGCGATCACGTTGTCAATGTCGATATTGTAGTAGTCGACCGACAGGCTGAAGCCCGGCAGGAACCGCGGTTGGATGATCGCACCCGCGGTAAAGCTGTCCGAAGTTTCCGCTCTGAGCTGAGTATTGCCACCCTGTAAAACCGAGCGGTTGCCAGTGATGTTCTCGTCAAAACCGACAGGCACCCCGGCAGCAAGGCAGTTCGCTGCGCGTGTGCCCGACCCCTGATCGATGAAGTCGATATCGCACGGGTCATCGAAGAACAGGAAGTTGACCGTTTGCGGTGAGAACAGGTCCGACAATGTCGGCGAACGAACCGACCGGGAAAAGTTGGCGCGGAAGCGGAGATCACGGATCGGTGCCCAGATCCCGTTCAGGTTCCATGCTTCAACCGTCCCGGTCGATCCAGCGCCCGAGTTGTAATCGGAGATACGACCGGCAGCTGTAAAGGTCAGCTCTTCAAAGAAGGGCCGGTTCGCGAGCAGCGGCACGTTAATTTCACCAAACAGTTCATACACTTCAAGTGCCGGTGGATCGAACACGTCAAAGGCGTTGAAGAAGGTGTTTCCGCCCGCAGAAAATTCATCGGGCTGTTCAAACGCAGTTTCGCGCCGCCATTCACCACCAACAACCACACCTACCGGGCCACCGGGCAGTTCAAAGAAGGGTGAACTGTCGGTCGAGATGAACCCGAGAACGTTGTATTGTTGTGCTTTCCCATCCAATTGCGATGTGGTGTTGATGAACGCGAGCGCTTCATCGCTCGGCGCGCCGAACCCGAACGGGTTGAGCGGAACACAGCCCGGCAGGTCGTTGGACGGATCGGCATCGACGTTGACGCGGCAGACGATGTTGCCGCCGTCAACCACCGAATCAAGCGCAGCGCGCGTATTTGCAAAAATCAGATCATTCTGAGCATCGAGCTGGGTTGTGAACCGGCCATAACTGAACGACAATTCATAGCGCGTGTTGCTGGAAATATCGCCATCAACCCCGCCGACGAAACGATAGGTTTCGCGGTTAAGCTTGTCATTGCGGGTTCCAAAATCGCTGTTGTTGCGATTGATGAAAAAGCCCTGCGATAGGCCAGCAGGTAGCCCGAAAAAGCCGAGCAGTTCATCCTGAATGTTCGAAATGGTTTGCGCGTCAGCCGGATCGAGGAATGCGTTGGTAATCGGCACAAAGAAGAACGCCGACGATGCTACGTCAGCGCAACTCGGATCAAGCCCCGAGGCACCGGCCAGACCGCCGCAGAAGCTGTTGAAGAATGACGGTGTTCCCTGACCAAAAGAGTCGATATTGACATATTTGAATTCAACAAACGGACGAAATGCAGACGAAACCTCAAAATTCGCCAGAAGATTGATGGTGGTGCGTTCAATATCCGGAAGCAGTGTGCCATCTGACAGCGCCGTGCCGCCTCCGTTCGAGGCAAGCCCGTCAGCGGCGAACTGATCAGTGACTTCGCCGAACAGGCGTCCATCCGCGCCGAAGCGGAAACGACGCTCCAGTCCGTTCGCATCGCATGCCAGAGGCTGCGAAACTTCGTCGGAAAGGCAGAAAGTCTGCACCGTCCCGCCATCGGAAATAAAGTCGAGCAGCAGGTTGCGGGCGAGGATGTTGTCGGGGATGCCGTTGCTGTTGGTCAGACCTTCGGCCGTGGTATCATCGGGGTTGACGACGAAGCCCGTAAAGCCAATGCCAAAACCCGAAATTTCCGGGCGCTGGGCGTTGAATACGCGTTGGCTATCGGTGTGCTCAGCGGCCAAGGTGATGTTGCCGCGACCATCGGCGAAATTCTTGCCCCAAACGCCTTCAACGCTGAACTGGCGGCCATCCCCCCGATCACTGATGCTGACAAGGGTATCAAGCTGGAGGCCTTCATAGTCCTTGCGCAGGACAAAGTTGACGACACCGGCGATGGCTTCTGAACCATACACAGCCGATGAACCGCCGGTAACCACATCGACCCGTTCCAGCAGCGCGCTGGGGATCGTGTTGGTATCAACCTGGAATGATCCGACGCTGGACGTGACGTGCCGGCGACCATTGACCACCGTCAGTGTGCGCTCTGTGCCCAGACCGCGAAGATCGAGGAGGTTGAGGCCGGTCGTGCCAATGAACCGCTGTGAGTTCGAGCTGTTAAAGGTCGAACGCAATGCAGGCAGATCGTTCAAGGCATCACCAAGGCTGATGTTGCCGTCGTTCAGGATTTCGTCACGGGTCACCGAAACCACCGGAACCACCGAGTCTAGGTTGACGTCGCGGCGAATACGTGAACCAGTGACTGTAATCCCGCGTGATTCTGCGGCAGTTTGTTCGGGAGTTTCGGCGGTGGTGACCGCTACCTCTTCTTCAGTCTCCGCATCCTGCGCCAGCGCCGGAGCGGACATTGCCAGCGCGGCAACACCTACACTTGCAAAAAGACCGACGCGGCGTTCGGCTTTGAAAAACCTGATCATGTATGAGGTCCCTTGTTAAGAGCGGAGCGCCCCCGCTACCAAATTGCAACCTAATTGCGTTTGCACCCGCTACGCAACGCCCAGACAGGTTCCTGAACAAAAATTCAGAATTAAATTGTCTAAAGTTGCAGTTTTGCAACATTCTAGCGTTATATATGGCCTCTTGCGCGCCCAGCCTTTCGCGAGGGCGCACCCGGCTTTGCCACTGTCCTGGGGCGAGCTTCCGCCGGGCCTGGCTGCGTTGATTGCCTCTAACAGCCATCAGTTTGTGAGCTGGACACAAAAAAGAGGGCGCAGCTTTCGCTACGCCCTCTGATTTTGTGCCGGAGCGACGCCTTAGAAGGTGACGCGACCGGTGATCGAGAACCGACGGCCCAACGGATCGTAGGTCGACGGGAAAATGTTCCCGCTGTTGAACGCGGTCGAACCGATGTTGCTGCCGACCACCTTCGGATCATTGTCGAACAGGTTGATAACCGCAGCGGTAAACGCGAAGTTTTCGGTCGCCTGGAACCGCACGGTCAGGTCAAAGTAATGCTCTGCCCCGATGGTTTCAAATTCATCGAGGAACGGAGCCTGACCGGCATCGTTGAACACTGAACGTTCGAGTTCAACGCCATCGATGTAGCGCCACAGGAGCGATGCATCGACGCGTTCAAACGACAGTGTCGAACGCTGGGTGAACGCGAAATCAGGCGTGATCGACCCACAGTTGGTCCCGAAGAACCCGGCGCATTCAAACACCGTGTCAGTCGGGTCATTCGTGTTGGGATCAAAGCTGTTCGTGTCCGTCCAGTTGCCGTTGAAGTTGAGGTTCAATCCGGCAAAACCAAGATCGGTCGCGTAGTTGATCACCAGATCAATACCGTCAGTCTTGATCTGCCCAAGGTTTGACACGGAGGTCAGGATACCCGGGGTGGTTGCGACCGATCCGAACAGGTTGCCGGTCGCCGGGTTGCGGCGGATGCTATCGGTGCACAGCGGATCGCTGGCCGATGCAGCCGTCACGACTGGGTTGGTGCGGAAGTCCGGACCAAAACAACCGATGAACACGCTATCCACGGTCGGCGAGGTGATCGCATCGGTCAGATTGATGTTGTAGTAATCAACCGTAACCGACAGGCCCGGGACGAAGTCAGGTGTGAACACCACACCAACTGTCCAGGTGTCGGCTTCTTCTGCGTCGAGGTTCGGGTTGCCGCCCTCGGTCAGGTTCACCTGACCCGCCGGGTCAACGATGATGTTCCCAATCGATGTCGCGGGGGCGCCCTGAGCAATACAGACTGCCCGCAGGTCGGCGTTGGTGATGGCACCGGCGCATGGGTCGCTGTCAAAGTTGTCAAGCCCGGTAACCCGTGGAGAAAAGAGTTCACCAATGTTCGGCGCACGCGTCACCTGCTGGTAGTTGCCGCGGATCTGAACGCTGGGGATCGGGCTGATCGTGCCGCCCGCTTTCCACGTATATTCGGTGCCCGTGGTCGAGTAATCCGACACACGACCGGCGAGTTGCAGAGTGGCTTCGTGAACGAAACCGCCTTCCACCAACGGGATGTTAAGTTCGCCGAATACTTCGCTCACATCATATGTGCCGAAGCTATCCGGGCTGGCCGCACCATTGCCGAGCACTTCGCCCGGGGTCTGGCTCAGCAAGTCTGAACTGGTCCCGGCTTTGTATTCGCGATATTCAGCGCCAACCACGAAGCTGACCGGGTTTTCTGCCCAAGGCAACGAAGCGCCGAAGTCGCCCGAAATGAAGCCCTGAACCTGGCCCAGCGACGTTTCAGTCCCAGACGAGTTGCCGGTATCGAGGAAGCCCTGAACTGCTGGTGTGATGCTGCCTTCCGGCCCGAACAGATCGATCGGCACACATCCGTTCGACGGATCGAGGCAGGCTGCCGGATCGGTCGAAAGGATCGACTGCTGCAGGCGTGAGAACAGGCCATTGCCGCTCTGCCGCGAATCGATTTCACTTTCACCATAGGCACCGAAAACTTCGTAGCTGATGTTATCAGTGATTCCGCCGCGGAAACCGGTCTTGAACTGCCAGAGCTGGGTTTCATTCTCGTTATTGCGCGTGCCAAATTCTGTGAAACGACGACCGAAATCGATGTCCACAGTCTGGAAGTTGGGATCGGTCGGATCGGTCGCCAGCGCACCGGCATCGCACTGCGCCTGCGTGAACAGCGGCGTACCACCACCAGTATCAAGCCCGCAAATCTGGTTGCGGATACTGGCTGGCATGAACGGGTTGGAAAGCGGGGTTTCAAACACGTTCCGGAATGTGCCCGAAGACGCGATGATCGTGCTGCTGGTGCTCTGCACGTACATTGCTTCGGAGAAGATTTCGATCCCCTCGGTAATTTCGTAGCGAGCGGTCCCATACAGGCGGTACTGTTCGAGCGGCAGCTGGAAAATGTTCTGCGGGTTAAAGTTGAACGGCCGATCAAACGGCACCAGCGACGTGCCATCAGGCGAGATCTGCAATGTTCCGCTGGTCGTCCCCGGAACCGAAATGACCGTTGGGACAGCAGTGCTCGACCCGCCCGCATTGCCGGAGAACGAACTCAGGTTGAATTCACCGAAGGGCCGATCGCCCTGGAACACGGCCTTGCGATCAGTGTAGCCCATGCTGAGGGTGGCGTTACCGCGCCCATCATCAAAATTGGCACCGATCGTCAAGTCGACACGGTAGGTATCGCCATCACCTTCGTCAGTGACCTGGCTGGTACCAGAAAGATCAACGCCAGCGAAATCACTTTTGGTGATGAAGTTGACGACGCCCGAAATGGCATCCGCACCATAAGCAGCGCCAGCGCCGCCGGTCAGCACATCAACGCGCTCAATCAACGCGACCGGAATAACATCGATGTCGGTGATGCCGGCAAGGCCAGCAGGAACGACGCGCGTTCCGTTGAGCAGCACGAGGTTGCGGTTGGCACCAATGCCGCGCAGATCGACAAAGGTCGAACCGCCGTTACCATTGTTCACCTGCGCGCCGATGCTCGGCGTGATGCCCGGAATTTCGCGGAGGAATTCATCCACCACGGTTGCCTGGCGAAAATCGATATCGTCCGCAGTGACCACGGAAACCGGGCTGGATGCCGTCAGGTTCGTGTTGTTAATACGCGAACCGGTCACGACAATCGCGCTCTCCGGGTTTGCGGCGATATCGTCCTGCGCTGCGTCGTCCTGAGCGAACGCCGCCTGCGGCGCGAGCGCGAAGCTTAGCGCCGCAGTAGCGACACCAGCGTTAAGCGCCCTCAAAAACAATTTGCTTTTCATCAAGATCACCTTCTGTTGTGATGTGGTAATAAGATTACCGATAAACGCGGCTGACCTAGCATCTTTCGACGATTACATGCCAAGCCGCACTACCATCCGCTGATTGACCCAAGGGGTAGCGGGTGTAAAGCGAAGGCCTGCCGCTGCGGGGAAGTTCCCCCCCCGGTGTGATTGAATTGCAACAGTTATCGACATAGCGTTCTGGTTGCGCCAAGTGGTGGTGCCAGAGTCGCAAAAACGACATTTTTGCCACGCAGGAGACGCCCCCCATGTTTGTCCGAACAGCCTGCCGATCTGCAGGTCTTGCTATCGTTGCCGCCGCTATTCCTGTTGCGCTGCTTGGCGGCCCGGTTTTGGCGCAGACTGCATCCTCGCAAGATGCCGCCGAAAGCGACGCGCCAGCGCAATTATCGGCCCTGCTTGCGTGTCGCGATATCGGCGATAAAAGTGATCGGTTGGAGTGCTTTGACCGTGCGGCGCAACAGGTTGCAAGCGTGCGGGATTCGGGCGATCTGCTGGTCGCGGATCGCGATACCGTGGAGGCTGAGCGCGAGGCGCGTTTTGGCGCAACCAGCAATGTGGACCTCTGGCTTGGTGATAACCAGCTCGCTGAAAAGACCTATCGTCTCACCGCAGTCCAACTGAACCCGACCCGCTTGTATACGTTCACGATGGACGATGGGGCGGTGTGGCAGCAGCTTGAAAGTGCCAGCATGCGTCCGCCCAAGGCGGGTGACGAGGTGACGATCAAAGCTGGCATCATGGGCAGTTTCCGCGCGCGCATCAACGGTGGGCGGCCGCTGCGGGTTAAGCGCATTCGCTGATAGCGGGCCGGCTTTGCTTGGCAGTTTCCTGCGGGCCGCACTCGCTTGATCCGAACGGCGCGATGCCGTCAAAAGCGGGAAGAGCGACGCGAGCGCCCTTACTTTGCCCGCTTGATTTGCAACTTCCGCTCCCATAGGCGCTACAGCACAACAAGTGGCGAAGCGAAACTGATTACTCGCCGCCGACGCGTTCGGATCAGAGCAAGGAGAGAGAGATGACCACAGCCTATATCGTAGAAGCCGTGCGCACTGCTGGCGGGCGTCGCGGCGGGCGGCTTGCCGGGGTGCACCCGGTCGATCTGCTGGCGACCACGCTCGATGCGATTGTTGAACGCAGCGGGATCGATCCTGCTGCGATCGAGGACGTGATCACCGGCTGCGTCAGTCAGGCAGGCGAACAGGCGCTGCAGGTCGGGCGGATGGGCGTGCTGGCGTCAAAGCTGCTGCCGCAGTCCACGCCTGCGGTGACGATTGATCGCCAGTGCGGTTCCAGCCAGCAGGCGATCCAGTTCGCCGCGCAAGCCGTGATGAGCGGGACGCAGGACGTGGTGATCGCCAGCGGCGTCGAAAGCATGAGCCGCGTGCCGATGGGCTCGAACGTCACGCTGCACATGAAGGAAGGCCTCTATAGCAAGGCCGATGGGCTTGAGGAAAAGTTCCCCGGCATCAATTTCAGCCAGTTCATGGGCGCCGAGATGATCGTCAAGAAGCATGGGCTTTCCAAGGACGATCTTGATCGCTTTGCCTTCGCCAGCCACCAGAAAGCGATCGCCGCGACCAAGGGCGGAGCGTTTGATGCTGAAATCGTGCCGGTGCCGATCGAAACGCCTGAGGGCGCGCAGCTGCACACGATTGACGAAGGCATCCGGTTTGACGCGACGCTGGAAGGGATCGCCGGGGTCAAGCTGCTGTCGCCCGATGGCCTGCTGACCGCTGCATCGTCCAGCCAGATCTGCGACGGGTCGTCGGCGGTGCTGGTGGTATCCGAAGCCGCGCTGAAGCGCCACGGCCTCACCCCGCTGGCGCGCATCCACAATCTTACGGTGACGGCGGGCGATCCGGTCATCATGCTGGAAGAACCGCTGTTCGCCACCGACCGCGCGTTGCAGCGCGCCGGCCTGACGATGGCCGATATTGATCTTTACGAAGTCAACGAAGCCTTCGCTTCGGTGCCGCTTGCGTGGCTCAAGCATACCGGCGCTGACCCCGAAAAGCTGAACGTGCACGGCGGCGCGATTGCGCTCGGCCACCCGCTCGGCGCGTCGGGCACCAAGCTGATGGCGACGCTGGTTCACGCACTGCGCCGCCACGGCAAGAAATACGGGCTGCAAACCATGTGCGAAGGCGGCGGCGTCGCCAACGTGACGATTATCGAGAGGCTTTGAAATCAGAGTGAGTCCCCGCGAAGGCGGGGACCTCATGCCAATCCGACTGAGGCCCCCGCCTGCGCGGGGGCGCACCAAAGAGGGAATAAGACAATGGAAGTTTCAGCCAATACCCCCGCAGTCGTCACCGGCGGCGCATCCGGCCTTGGCGCGGCAACCGCCCGCGCGCTCGCGGCCAAGGGCGCGAAAGTCGCGATCTTCGACATGAACGAGGAAAAGGGCGAAGCGCTTGCGGCTGAAATCGACGGGGTGTTCTGCAAGGTCAACGTGACCAGCGATGAAGACGTGGACGCCGGTTTTGCCAAGGCCCGCGCCGCCCACGGGCAGGAGCGCATTCTGGTCAACTGCGCCGGGATCGGCAACGCGATCAAGACCGCCAGCCGCTCCAAGGAAGATGGATCGATCAAGCACTTCCCCATCAGCGCGTTCGATTTCGTCATTCAGGTCAACCTGATCGGCACCTTCCGCTGCATCGCCAAATCGGCGGCGGGGATGCTGACGCTCGATCCGCTGGACGAGAATGGTGAGCGCGGTGCGATGGTCAACACCGCGTCGGTGGCGGGCGAGGATGGCCAGATCGGTCAGGCGGCCTATTCCGCATCGAAGGCCGGAGTGATCGGCATGACGCTCCCCATCGCGCGCGACCTGATGAACGAAGGCATTCGGGTGAACACCATCCTGCCGGGTATCTTCGACACCCCGCTGCTGGCCGCCGCACCGCAGAACGTGCGCGACGCGCTGGCGGCTTCGGTGCCGTTCCCCAAGCGTCTGGGCATCCCCACCGAATATGCCAAGCTGGCGCTGTGCATGATCGAAACCGGCTATTTCAACGGCGAGGACGTGCGGCTGGACGGCGCAATCCGGATGGCGCCGCGCTAAGGATTGCTTATCCCTGAGGGTTCGAAAAAGCCGCCCCGCGCCCGATGGTGCGTGGGCGGCTTTTCTGATTCTCATGGTGGTTGAGTCTGTTTCTGGGTGGACTTCGGAACGTCCGCTTTTGGAGTGAGAAACGATGAAAGCTGCCATGGCCCCGTTCATTGAGGGTTGCTTGCCCGATCATATCCGTTAGCGGTTGGGCTAACTCATGACTGTTCAAGAAACCACATATTCAACTTTCCTGCATTTTTCTGCAGGGCTGCGCTCAACCCAGGACGAAGAGGGGGCGGTTAGGTTTTGGCCGATCGGGAAAAATCAGGGCGTTGAAGTAACATCCTTCCCAGACGGAAAATTCGGGGAAATCGTTGCCAATGCGGATCTTCGTTGCATTGGCAATGAGGAGCGGGTGTGGTCATCTGGATATGAAGACAGGTATTGGAATCCGGCTCTCGTTCCAAATCTTGGAGCGAACATTGCCGACTGGCCCGGCCACGATTGGGCGGCCTTGGGCAACGCGCACCGGGAGCGGAATGAAGACAATCCCAGCCGACTGAGCTCTGCCGCTGGTTTCCACTTAATGGGTGCGTCGCGAAGATTGATGCACATTTCCGAATGGTACCACCAGATGCTGCTTTACGCTCATTTGGAAGGCTTCCATGATAGGATGGCATTCAGCAATTCCGACCACACGAATTTTCTGGTCGATTGCCACAGCTTTTTGAATGAAGCTGGCTCGGCCCGTGACCATATTTCCGCATATGCCGCGAATGCTATTGCGGGTCTCGCTGGTGTCGGGACTTTAACAAAACTTGCGAAAAGGAGCAGCGAACTACCCGATGGCCTAAAAGCTATTGTTGCCGAGGCATGGCAGGAAAGTACCGACAAGCTCACATTGAAACACATCGGCAGATACAGAGATGAAATTGTCCATGAGCGGCCAATTGCCGCGTTGAGCAAGGGGCTTTTCGAAACACAGAGTTTTGACTTGGGGCTCGACCATCCGATCCTTGGAGTCAAATTTGATATTCAGGTTTGGCCCGACAAGAAAGCAGATGTGAAATTTGATGCGCTCCGGCAGTTTCACGCGATGCTTCGGGTCCTCTACGAATTCGGGCGGGCCGTGATCTCATTGGCACCTATTAAGCCACAGGCTCCGACAATAATAGGCGGCAGGGGCGGGGTCAAAGTCACTCCTATACCAACGAGGCGCATTCCCTTCCCATGACGCTAGAATGGCCGCTTTTGGGAAGCGGTACTTACAATCCGAACGTCGCGAAACGGGTCGCTAGCTGACCGACACCTTTCCTACTTGCGGGGGTGCCGCCAGGTTCCCCCGTCATGCCCCGCTCGCCGTTAGCCTGCCTTCACGCCTCCACTCAAAAGCATGCGCGCGCGCGGGCTTGTTTTCGGTTCCTGGACAGTGTCTCATGTGTCTCCAACAGGGCGGGATGAGCGCGCCTGTCCGCCCGGAACCGGAAGAGGGATTCGCATGACCCAATACACCCAGATTATTGTCGCCAAAGCCGATGGCATCGCCACCATCACCCTGAACCGCCCGGACAAGATGAACGCCTATACCCGCACGATGGGGCAGGAAATCATGGCGGCAATGGACGATATCGACGCCGATGACGCGGTGCGCGCGGTGATCTTTACCGGCAGCGGCGAGCGGGCGTTCTGCGCCGGGGCCGATCTGACGCCGGAGGGCGGGGGGCACGTGTTCTCCGATCCGACCGAGGTCAGCGATCTGTCCGATCCCAAGGTGCGCGATGGTGGGGGCTTGCTGACGCTGCGGTTGTTTGAAAGCAAAAAACCCCTGATTTCCGCCTGCAACGGCGTCGCGGTGGGCGTGGGCGCGACGATGCAGCTGGCAATGGACATCCGCCTTGCCAGCGAAACCGCACGCTATGGGTTCGTGTTCGCGCGGCGCGGGATTGTGCCCGAAGCCGCTTCAAGCTGGTTTCTGCCGCGGCTGGTCGGGATCAGTCAGGCGCTGGAATGGTGCTATACGGGCCGGGTGTTCGACGCTGCCGAGGCCAAGGCGGGCGGGCTGGTGCGTTCGATCCATGCGCCGCAAGACCTGCTCCACGCCGCCAAAAGCCTCGCCCGCGAAATTGCCGAGAACACCTCGGCCATTTCGGTGGCAATGACGCGGGCGATGATGTGGCGGTTGATGAACGCGGATCACCCGATGGAAGCGCACAAGATCGATAGCCGCGCGATCTATCGCCTGTCACGCGGGGGCGATGCCAAGGAAGGCATCGCCAGTTTCCTCGAAAAACGCCGCCCGATGTATCCCGACAAGGTCAGCGCCGATATGCCCGATTTCTATCCGTGGTGGGATGACCGCCCGTATGAGTGAGGAAACGGGCCAACTCGCCGGTTTTTTGCCGTATCAGCTATCGGTTGCCTCCAACGCGGTCAGCAGCCTGATTGCCGAGCGATATCGCAAGCGGTTCGGCCTCAAGATCCCCGAATGGCGGGTGATGGCGGTGCTGGGCGATGCAGGAACGATGACCCAGCGCAATCTGACGGCGGCCACGGTGATGGACAAGGTCGCGGTCAACCGCGCGGTCAAGGTGCTGGAAGAACGCGGGTTGATTGCGCGTGTGCCCAATCCGGGCGACGGACGTTCGCACCTGCTCGCATTAACGGGCGAGGGGCGTGCGATCCATGCCGAGGTGATGCCACTGGCCAAGGCGACCGAGCAGGAATTGATCGCAGGCTTGGCACCCGGCGAAGAAGCAATGCTGCGCGGCCTGCTGGCCGGGTTGCGCCAACGCGCCATGGAACTGGCGCGCCGTAACGATGCGGGGCCGGAGCAGGGTTGAAACCTGCCCCGGCCCACGCGCATCGGACTTGGGTATTGCCGTTACTATTTGACCAGGTTGTCCGAGATCGAACAGGCCGCCGGGCCGAGAATGACCACAAACAGCGTCGGCAGAATGAACATGATCAGCGGAATGGTCATGATCGCAGGCAAACGCGCGGCTTTTTCTTCGGCGCGCATCATACGTTCGTTGCGGAACTCAGCCGACAACACGCGCAGCGCACTGGCGAGCGGGGTGCCGTAACGTTCGGTCTGGATCATGGTCGTCACCACACCCTTCACCGCTTCAAGATTGACGCGGTAGGCAAGGTTGTTGAAGGCCATCTTGCGTTCGTTGAGGAACGACAGCTCGATCGCGGTGAGGGCGAATTCATCACCCAGTTCGGGATAGGCGCGGCCCAGTTCCTTGGCGACACGGTTGAACGCGGCGTCGACGGTCAGACCGGCTTCGGCGCAGATCACCAGCAGATCGAGCGCATCGGGCAGACCCTTCTGGATCTCCTTGGTGCGCTTGGTCGCCTGGTTGCTGATGAAGATTTCCGGGCCTTTGTAGCTCAGGAAGACGATCAGCGCGAAGGCGGCGAGGCGCTTGAACGGGCCAAGATCGGGCCACAATTCGATGCCGTAAATCAGCAGTGCCGCAAGTCCGCCAAGCACCACTGGCAAGATGGCGCGGGCGCCGATGATCAGCACCGCCAGTTCCTTGTTGCGGTACCCGGCGTGTGCCATCTTTTGCTGGACCACCTTGATCTGGCTTTCCTGCAGCACGTTGAACTTGCCAAGGCTGTCCTTCACCCGGTCGGTCGTGTCGCTGCGGCGAACCAGACTGGCGCGCTTCTTCGACCCCGAGATGATGATCCCGGCCTTGAGCTGTTCGCGCCGCGCTTCGAGCGCCTTGACACGTTTAGCCATCGGGTCGCGGATCGTGACTGCTGCATAGATGGCCAGCATCACGGCAAACGCGGCAAGACCGGCGAGCATGGTTCCGACGAGAATGACGTCGAAGCCGAGCAGCGTGGGGCCAGTGGGTTGATCAATCATGGTTCAGATTCCCCCGGCGTCAGATTTCGAAATTGACCATCTTGGCCATGATGAACACGCCAATGCCCATCCACACCATCGCGCCCAGTCCGGCCACGATCAGGCGATCATCGATGAAAAAGCCGCCCATGTATTCGGGGTTAATGAACGAGATCAGCCCGAAGACGATGAATGGCAGTGCGCCGACGATATAGGCCGATGCCTTGGATTCCGAGCTCATCGCGCGGATCTTGAGCTTCATTTGCGCGCGTTTGCGCAGCACTTCGGCCAGGTTCGACAGCGTTTCGGCCAGGTTGCCCCCGGTTTCGCGCTGGATCGCCAGCGTTATCGTGAAGAAGTTGAACTCCGCAATCGCAAGCCGATCGGCTGTGTCCTGCAACGCATCTTCCATGGTTTTGCCGACCTTGATGCGGTCGATCACGCCCTTGAATTCAAGACCCACCGGGCCGGGCACTTCCTGCGCGACAATCCCCAGTGTTTCGGTGACGGGCAGGCCGGAACGCAAGCCGCGCACCAGCAATTCGATGCCGTCAGGAAACTTCGTGATGAACGCATTGGTGCGTTTGCCGATCAGGCGGTTGATCCACATGTGCGGCAGGCCGGCACCAATCAGCAGGCCCACGCCAAGCGACAGGAAGGGCGCCTTGGTGGCGATGAACATCACCACGGCAATCCCCAGGATCAGCCCGATCGAGGTGTAGGCATATTGCGTGACAGTCCAGTTCTTGCCCGTCCGGTCGAGCCGGGCGGCGAGCGCTTCGACCCGCGATCCGGAGCCCTTGATCTTGAAGGTTTTCGGCTTGCGGGCGGCGACGGCCCGTTTGAACTGGGCATCGACCTTGGCGTCAAGGCTTTCCGAATGGCGATAGCGTAGCGACTGCACACGGCGCTTTTGCGCCTTGGCTACGCCCGAACCACTCGCCAGCAGATAGCCCATGACCAGCACGGCGAAAATCACCAGCGTGATGAGCAGGGTTTGGAAAAAGTCCATGCTGTTGCTTCCTGCCTTGTCCCGCCGGAATGTGGCGGTCCCCTTCCAATGCCGACCGGCGCGGGGCGGGCGCGCGTTGGCGCGTCACACCCCGTACCGTCACTTGCTTATTCGGCCTCCACGGGCTCGCTCTTCGCCTTTTTGGCGAGCAGCGACTTCAGATCGAATCCGCCAAGCAGCGATTTCTTCTCTTCACCCAGCGAAGCCAGATCGTCTGTGGTCGCGCCCATCACGCGATCGGCAATCTGCCGGATCGCGGCTGTGGCCTTGCTCGACCGGTTGGCGTCGACGAACACCTGTCCCAGCTTCGCCGCGTTGGACGCTGCCTTGATGTCGTAGGGCACGACGAAGTCGACCTTGCGTTCGATAGACGCCTCGAAATCCGGGCGGCTGATCTCGGCAACACCCGGCTGCACCTTGTTGGCCACGATCATCGGATGCGCGTGCCCGGCATTGGTCTTGAGCCAGGAAAGGATGCGGATCGTGTCGCGCGCCGAGGCGAGGGTTAGCTCGCACGCCAGCAGCACCACATTCACGTCAGCCAGAAGCTGCGGGAAGTTGATGAGCATGTTGCGCGGCAGATCGATCACCGTCATTTCGAATGCCTGACGGAATTCGTCTTCCAGCTGCACAAACGCCGCACCATCGGTCATCAATGGCTGGTTGATTGGTGCTTCGGCCGACAGGATCGACAGATTGTCGCCCGCCCGCACCATCGCCCGTTCAATGAACAGCGGGTCGATACGGCTGGGGTTTTCGATCGCGTCGGTCAGGCCGCGGCCCGGTTCGAGATCGAGCGCCAGCGCGCCGGTGCCGAAGTGGACGTCCAGATCGAGCAATGCGGTCGGTGATTTGTGCTGTTCGCTGAACAACCAGGCCAGCGAGGTCGCCAGCGTCGAGGCTCCCACCCCGCCGCGCGTGCCGACCACAGCGGTCGAAATGTGCCGCCGGGCTCCATCGGCATCGCCTCCCTTGGGCGCCATGAAGACTGCCAATGCCTGATTAAGCGCATCATGCACCTGCTGCGGCGATAGCGGTTTCAGCAGATAATCATGAATCCCGCTCGACAACAGGTCGCGGTAAAGGCGCACGTCATTGACCTGGCCCACGGCGATCACCACCGTGCCCGGTTCGCACACTTCTGCCAGCGCATTGATATCGTTCAGTGGATCGCCGCATTCCGACAGGTCGACCATAAGGATCGCCGGGCTGGCGCTGACCGAAAGAGATTGCACTGCGTTGCGCAGGCCACCCTTGTTGCACTTCTCCGGCTGCCAGCCCAGTTCGATGGCTACGGGACGGATTACGTCCAGCGCATTGTCATCGCAAATATAGGCCGAAAACGGATCACGATTGCCGGGCAAGCCCGATTTCCAGGGAGCGTTCATTGGTCAGTTTCCTCCGCCGCCGCCGCCACCGCCGCTGCCGCCGCCAGTGGACGCATCCATCAGCCCGCCGGCTCCGGTGGGAGCTGTTTCACGATAAGTTGAGATCGCCTTGTTCGAAGTGGCGATCACGGTTTCGCTCGCGCCCTTCTTGCCTTCGAGCAGGTCCTGCGGGTCGGCTACCATCGCCGCCAGGTTGCTGTTGATGGCGCAGCCATAGTTAGGGCTGGTGGCGTTGTTATAGTTCATGTCGGACTTGGCCGACCAGTCCGGGCAACCCGGAACCGCAGCGGTCGAGCGGGTAATCACCACCCTGGCCTGTCCGGGTTCAATGAAACCGTTGGTGACCGGTGCGGTATCGCTGATCATCAGACCATAACGCGATGCCAGATCGCCAACCGCAGTGGTTACTGCCGGGTTCTGGCCGGGGTTGTCTATCGCGACGCGATCACCGTAGCGCAGATCCATCGTCTCGAACCAGCCAATCAGGCGCTGTTGTTCCGAAATCGGCAGACCGCTTGCGCTGGTGGCCACGTCCATCGTGAAGGTGGCGCGTTCCACCACCGCCTGTTTGGTGCTGTAAAGCGAGGTATTGGTGGGCATCCCACCGCATCCCGCCAGCCCCAGTCCAAGCGTAACGGCAAGGGCGAGGGCGGGCATCCGTGCCAGCGTATTGTTTCGTGCAGGAGGCATCGTCTTGACCTTTCTCACGTTAGAGGCTGAAGCCCGGGGCAGCTGCGCTGGCCTCGCGTTCGTTCTTGCGGGTTTTCTTGTCGGCGCGGCGCGGCTTTTCAGGCTGCGTCGGGACGATTGCGACCGGATCGGCTGCGCTCACTTTGGGCTCCGGCGCATCGGGCTGCGACGATGTCGGCGCAGGGCGCTGTTCACCCGAGACACCCGCATTTTCCTGGTAGCCAAGAAATTGCTGGAACTCGTTGGCGGAGCGGAAGCCATCAGTCGGCAGCTTGATGTCCTTGGCGTCCACCGGCTTGACCAGATAGGGGGTGACAACGATCACCAGCTCGGTTTCACCACGGCGGAATTCGCGGCTGCGGAACAGGTTGCCAAGGATCGGCACGTCACCAAGGCCGGGTGCCTTGTCGAGCGTATTTTGCGAATTGGCGCTCATCAGCCCAGCGATCATGAAGCTTTGGCCCGAACCCAGTTCGACCGTGGTTTCAGTCCGGCGGGTTGTCAGCGCAGGCACCTGGAAGCCGTTCAGGACAATCGACCCCTGGGTCGACAGTTCCGAAATTTCAGGGCGCACGCGCAGCGAAATGCGGCCGTTTGACAGCACCGTCGGGGTGTAAGCGAGGCTGACGCCGAACTCGCGGAACTGCACTGTGACCTGGCCCAGACCCTGCGCGATCGGGATCGGGAATTCGCCGCCCGCAAGGAACATGGCGGTTTCACCTGAGAGTGCGGTGAGATTCGGTTCGGTGAGCGTCGTCACCAAACCGAGGCGTTCCGACAGATCAAGCGCGCCGAGTGTGTTGATACCGAAAAGCCGGCCAAGACCCGCGATCGACGTTCCGTCATTCGAATTGACCGAAGGCCCGACGATTTCGGTGCCGTCCGGCAGCAGCATTGACGTCTGCCCGGCGCCATTCCCGACACCCAGCGGCCCACGATAGTTGAACTCCTCCCCGCCAATCGAGCGGCCAGTGCCTACCCCGAAGCGGAAGCCGCCGGTGCCATCTGCCGTCTGCAGATTGCCGCCAATCTCGCGCAGCAAGCTGCGGCTGACTTCGGCGAACTTCACATGCAGGTTCACCTGCAACGGCGTAGCGGTCTTGTGGCGGCTGATGACGTTGGCTTCTTCGCCAAGGAATGCCTGGACAAGGCGTTCAGCCTCCGCAGCATCTTCGGGGGCAGCCACGGTGCCGGTCAGCAAAACGGTGTTGGTGCCCATCGTCGACACGCTTACCTTGGCATCGGGCATCGCCATTGCCAGCATCTGATCGACGCTGCCAATGTTCGATCCGACCCGGATATTGGCCGAAAAGATCACGTCGCCGGCCGCGTTGCTGGCGTAGATGGTGGTTTCACCGCCCGCCTTGCCGAACACATATAATTGGCGCTGCGATTTGACTTGCACATCGGCAACGGCGTCATTGGCGACGAACACATCCGCCATTGAGCCAGGCACCGTTACCAGCTCGCCGCGGCCGATCGACAGGACGATTTCCTGCGCCGGGCTGACGACCTGCTGGGCAATTGCCGTGGTCGCGGGCATTGCCACCATCGGGACTGCCGCAAGGGCAGCCACCAGCAGCTTGGTCTTGAACTTGCGTGTCATGGGTTGTCCCCCCTCGGGTTTACCATTGGTCGCCTTGGTCGAAAGCGGACGATATGAAGTCATGATCGGCATGGTGCGGTTCCCCTCAGAACGCCAAGGTCGAACCAGCGGCGGGCAGCTTGGATCCGGCGCGGCGCGTGCCGCTCGATTGAGCGCTTAGGATGGCAGTGCTCGTAGCCTTGCTGCTGACCGGTGTTTCGGTGGTTGCATTGCCGCGGGTCACCCGCACGCTTGG
>JAHJSJ010000174.1 GCA_018830415.1 Alphaproteobacteria bacterium
AGGCCGAGCGCGGTGGCAAAGGCATTGGCGAGGAAGGTCTTGGCGGTGCCCGGCGGGCCTTCCATCAGCACGTGGCCTTCGGACAGCATCGCGGTCAGCAGCATGTCGACCATGGCTTCCTGCCCGACAATCGCCTTGGCGATTTCGGCGCGGATCGCGGCGGCTAGGGTGCGAACATCGGTTAGGGTCATGGTCATCGGGTTATTGTCCCTGTGATAGCTTGGTGGTCAGGTCATCGAGCGCCTGCGCGGCGCTGAGAATATCGGCAGGCCGTCTCGCAGCCTCCAGCCGGGCGGCGCGGCGGCTGAACGGTTCTTCGTGCGGCAGGCGGCGCGCAAGCGCGGCGTCAATCGCGGCAGCATCCGCGCGGGCAAGACCCAGCCGTTCCGCCACGCGCCGCGCCGATAATGCCGCATAGGGCGCGGCCAGCAGCGGCAGGCGGCGTGCGCGCACAATCAGGCTTGCCCCGTTGGCGATCAGCCGCTGCTTGCCAAATGCTATCGCTGGTTCGCTGGCGATGGCGGGCGGGCCAAACCGCTGGAACGCGCGCCAGCCGACGATCAGCAGCGCCATCAGCAGGCACAAGGTCGCGGCGAGGAACGGCGGGCGGAACGCCAGCGTCAGCAGGTTTTCCTGCGCGCCGAACCCGTTGAGGGTCATGTCGAATGTCACCCCCGTGATGTCGCGATCATAGGTTGCTTCATCCACCAGCGCGATGGCGGCCCTGGCGCGGGCGGCATCGCCCAGCCCGTAATTGTTCATCAGATCGGCATCGGTGACAAAGATCGTCCAATGGGCGTCTTCATAGTAATCGGTATCGGGTTCACCGATCACTTTGATAGCAAGGGCATGGCCCGCGGCATCAGCGATCAGGGTTTCGTGCTGCGGATCATCTTCTGCGTAGAGGATCGTGCGGGTCGGCAGCTTGCCTTCCACGCCGAATCCGTCCCAGCCGGGGATCTCGTCCTTCTGCAAGCTCTCTTTCACGTGCTTGAAGACGTAGGGCGCGGGCAGTTCGGCTGTCCAGTCCACCGCATCGGCCCCGGTCAGCATCACCCAGCCGGGCTTGAACCTATCGCGCGCTTCGGCGGGCAGCGTGGGCGGCGGCAGAGTGGCGTCCCACTTGGGCAGGATCACCAGCGTCGGGCCGAGATACTCGCGGCGCTGAAGCAGTTCGGCGAATTCATCGGCGTCGACGAAAGGGGGCGGGGTCAGCACCAGCAGGCCATCGGTTTCCAGCCCCACCGGACTGCGCGAACGGTTAACCTCATAACCGTCCGCTTCGAGCATCTGAACCAGACCGGCATAGCCGTTCAGCCCGTTGGCGGCGGCATGGGCCCCGCCATTATTGCGGTTGCCGCCAAACTCCTCGCCCGCAGCGATCAGATAGATGAGCGCGAGGAACACGGCAAAGCCCACCGCCACCAGCGCCAATGCGCCTGCGCGCGAAAAGGTGGCGGGCCCCGCCTCGTTCATGCCGCGCCGCTTGCGGTATTCAGGCGGGCGAGCGCAAATTCGGCATAGGCCGCGCGCGCCGCTTCCCAATCGGGCCGGTCCAGCGTGCGCAGCGCGAACAGGCTGCGTTCAACCCTTTCGGCAATCACCTCGAACGCGGTGCGCGCCGCATCGGGCAGCGCGGGCAGCGCGGCGAGTTCGCGCGCGGTGCTCGATGGATCGACCCAGTCGGGGCGGGCATCGGCAATGTGGCCGACGCTGCGCAGCAGCAGCAGGTGGGTTGCCTCGTCAAACCGGCCCTCGGCGGCGAGCCGATCGGCATCTTCGAGCAGCGCGAGCGTGGCGGCGCGATCGGGCTGCCATTCCTCCGCGTCTTGCGCCGTTTTGCGCGGGCGGCGGAAGCCTGCGCCGGGGCCGAACATCCGCACCAGCATCACCAGCGCAAACCCGATGGCAGCCGCCAGCAGTGCCCATTGCAGCCACCACCACGATGCGCCGAGCAACTGGCCCAGCGGCGCGAACAGGTCTGCCAGCCAGCCAAACAGATCGTCCAGAACGCGTTCGAACCAGCCCGGCTGGCGCGGCGGGATTTCGGGGATCGTGACCGGGGCGAATTGCAGGTCGGCTTCATTGCGAATGTCAGCCCAACCGGCAGGGGCCGATGCGCCGGAAACCGCTGTTGATTCAGCAGGGATGGTCGGGGCAGATGCGGTCATGCGCGGCAGGTGGTGGCATGGCACCCGCGCGGGCGCAACCGGGAAACGTTCCCGGCGCGGCTCACCCGCGTGGGCGGGCCTGTGCGTAGCTGCCCAGAATGCGCAGCTCCTTGGAATGGAACGCGCATTCTTCCAGCGCCCGATCAACCGCCGGATCGCCCGGCGCGCCGATAATGTCGGCGTAAAATGCGCTGGCGGCAAAGCTGGTGCCGTGCTGGTAGCTTTCCAGCTTGGTCATGTTGACCCCGTTGGTGGCGAACCCGCCCAGCGCCTTGTAAAGCGCGGCGGGGATGTTCTTCACTTCAAAGATGAAGGTCGTCATCACCGGCTTGCCCGCCAATGCCTGCGGCGCGAGCGGTTCGCGGGCGAGGATGACGAAGCGGGTCATGTTGTCGGCGCTGTCCTCGACATTGCGCTCGATAATCTCAAGCCCGTAAAGTTCGGCGGCGATGGCGGGCGCAATCGCGGCAATGGCAGGATCGCCGCGTTCCGCCACATAGGCCGCAGCTCCTGCGGTATCGGCATGACTCAGGGGCACGATCCCGCGTGCCCGCAGGAAATGGCGCGATTGGCCGAGCGCCTGCGGGTGGCTGTATGCTGCCTCAAACGGGCCTGATCCCAGCGCCATCAGCGCGTGATTGATCGGCATGAAATATTCAGCGACGATGTGCAGCCCGCTTTCGGGCAGCAGAAAGTGGATATCGGCCACGCGCCCGTGCTGCGAATTTTCGATCGGGATGATCGCCTCACCCGCGCGGCCATCTTTGACCGCATCCAGCGCGTCTTCAAAACTGAAGCACGGCAGAGGAAGGGCATCGGGGCGGGATTCGGTCGCGGCGCGGTGCGAATTGGCACCGGGCGAACCCTGGAACGCAATCGCCCGCGCAGGATCCACGGCGGCGGCAGCGCGCATCCGGTCGACAAGCGCAAGCGCGGGGGCGGGGAAAGATCGCATCTTGGGGCAGGCTGCTAGAGCGGTGCGGTCAGATCGGCAAGCCTGCTTGCAAAAGCACCGAGGATAGATGCCACGATCAGTCTTGCGCGAGCGCGTGGGCGACACTATGGGCCTGCCGTGATGACACAGGACAATTCTTCGCAAGATGGTGCC
>JAHJSJ010000175.1 GCA_018830415.1 Alphaproteobacteria bacterium
ATGAGCAAAGTGAATAATCCCCACCTCCATTCAGGGTGCGGTCTTTTGCTTTGGCAATCTCGCTGGCCGCTCGCGCGACACACAGCATGGGCAGGTGAGAGTCAGAGGTTGGCGGGCTGCGCCGTGACGGGATGGGGGTCGAGAGAGAGGCTCCCGGCCGCCCGTCATGGAGGTTTCCCCATGAATATGCAGGTTCTGGATGCGCGCCGCGACGTGAGCGGCGGCTACAAGGTCGATGTCTCACGCGGCCAGCCGGGATAGCGTTCCTCGATCAGCTTGAAGAAGCGCTGGAGCGCAGGGTTGTCATTGTCCTCGCGCCAGTAGAGCGCGTATTCGAGGAGTGCAGGGCCGGTAGGGTCGTGGATCTTCTGAAAGCGCAGATCGCTCCAGGCGATTCCCGGCGATGCTCCCGTCGCGATCGAAATGTACCGCTTCGCCGCGACGATGCTGAGGACGCTTTCGAGGCTGGTATCCTGAACAATGATATTCGGGCGGCGTCCTTGTTCGGTCAGGCGGGACGCGATCAAATTGCCGAATATCGGCCCAAGCCCGCCTGAGGGCACCACGAAGATCTCGCGCCGCAGGTCCTGCCAATAGACCTTCTCGCGATCGGCCAGTTCATGATCGTCCGGTAGGACGGCGTAGAGCTTCTCCGACCAGACAGCGCGGGACCCAATGCCATCTTCAAGGTGGCCGATCGGCGCAACTGCCACATCGATCGTTTGAGACTGGAGGCCATGTGTCAGCCGTTCCAGGCCCGCCTCGACACCATCGAACTGAACATCGGGAAACCTGGTCAGGTAGTCCGCAATTGCCAGCCTGAGATTACCCGCCATCAGCGGGGAACAGTAGCGGCATTCGCATTCACCGAGATGGGCGGCGCGACTTCAAAGCCATGAAGGGATTGACCGATGCTTGACGAAAGCAGCGTCGCCGCACTCTCAGAGGGACCGGGCGCGGCCAGGCAACCACTGGACTGCTCGAACACCTCGTCCGAGCCGTCCGGCCCGGCCCAGCCGGAACATTCCACATGGAGTTTCCGGCCTGGATCTGGGCTGTGATGCTTGCCGGCTACGGCGTCTTTTTCGCCTGCATGATCCTTGCAACCGGCAATGACCTGCATGCACTTTTCGCGATCATCGTCAGCATCGGCTACACCGTCATGTTTTTCGGAGCCGCCAGCATTCTGGTGGGCCTCAAGCCGGCCAAGTGTTCAGCTTAAGTTGGGATCAAGCGCAAACACCTTGGGAGGATTGGTGTCGATAAGCTCTGACGTGTCGAGCGAGAGGTCGACCAGCCGACGATACTGCCCATCAGAAATATCCAGCAATTCTGCGTGAGTGCCTTGCTCGACGAGCTGACCCTGGTTGAACACCAGAATGCGGTCGGCGTTGCGAACTGTCGACAAGCGATGCGCGATGACGATGGTGGTGCGTCCTTTCGATAGTTCTGCAATCGCTTCCTGCACCAGTTTTTCCGTCGAAGTATCCAGACTTGAGGTTGCTTCATCGAGCAGCAATATCGGCCGGTCAGCGAGGATTGCGCGGGCTATGGCTACGCGCTGGCGCTCCCCTCCTGAAAGTTTTGCACCGCGCTCGCCTACGAACGTGCGGTAGCCATTTTCAAGCCTGGCGATGAATTCATGCGCGCGGGCCAGCCGTGCCGCTTCGACGATTTCCTCCATACTTGCGCTTGGCCGCCCATAGGCAATGTTTTCAGCCAGTGATCGGTGGAACAGAACCGGTTCCTGAGGGACAAGCGAGATCAAGCCGCGCAGCTCAGCGGGGCTTAGTTCCCTGATGTCGCGCCCATCGATCAAAATCCTCCCATGCTCAATGTCATACAGGCGCTGGATCAGCTTGACGACCGTGGATTTGCCTGAGCCGGATGGCCCAACCAGGGCAACCTGCTCGCCTGCTGCGATGGTAAAGGTCAGGTTTTCAAATATTGCTGCGCCCGAGGGGTAGCGAAAGCCCACTTGGGAAAAGGCAATTTCCCCGTCCACACTGTCAGGCTGCAAAGTGCTTTGCCGCGCTGCTGGTTCGTGTACGGTTTCCTGGGTAGCAACCAGAAACTCGGCCGCGTCCTCCATTTCCGCAAAAGCGCGCTGAATGGTCCGGATGTCGCTCGCCAGATTGCGCAACTGGCCAGAAAGCATTGTTACCGCCGCAAGCGCAAAGGCCACGTCGGCCACGTCAGCCTTGCCCCGCATGGCGTTCCAGGTGATGAGGCCCAGAACGGCCATTTGCGCGACTGTCCAGATTATCTGCTGGACCGCGTTGGTATCCGTCGCCCGGTTAAAGGCAGGCTGGGCGACCTTCGCCCATTCGTCTGAAAATGCACGCAGGAGCTTGTCTTCCCGGTGTTCAGCGCCAAACGTCTTCACCGTTGCATTATTGGTGATCGAATCGGCCAATGCGCCGGTCAGGCGGCTGTCGCGCGCCGCCGACACTACGCTGAGGGGCCGCACCCAACGCGCGGATAGCTGCCAGCTGACCGCCACATAAAGGAAGCTCACGGCACAAAAGGCGATCCCGGCAACAGGCAGCCGCCAGATCATGATCGCGCCCATCACCAGCAACAACAGGGCCGGCTGTAGAAGCCGCAGGACGATGATGTTGCTGAGCATATCAAGCGCCCAGCGCGCGCGCGAGATCCGGTGCACAGTGGCACCGGCAAAGCTGTTGGCATGCCATTCGGACGATAGCCGCTGGACCCGGCCAAACAGATCGAGTTGCAACCGTTGCATGG
>JAHJSJ010000012.1 GCA_018830415.1 Alphaproteobacteria bacterium
CACAAGGGCTAAAACCCTTTTGATGGCCCGTTCGCCCTGAGCTTGTCGAAGGGCCGGTCTTCTGCCGGGCAGCTTGCCCGGTGAAGTCGCAGGGATCAGACAGGCTCAGCCCTTCACGGGTTGGGCCTGTTGTTTTTTCGGAGCCAATCCTTTTTTCGGAGAACATGAATGCGCCGTGTGGTTGTAACCGGGCTTGGCCTCGTCACCCCGCTGGGGGCCGATGTCGAAACGACTTGGGCAAATCTGATCGCAGGGGAAAGCGGGGCGGGGCAAATCACCCGTTTCGATGCCTCCAACCAGAAATGCACCATCGCCTGCGAAGTGAAAGGCAAGGATCATCCGTGGGGCTTTGACCCCGATTTGCGGGTCGATCACAAGGTGCAGCGCCAGGTCGATCCGTTCATTATCTACGGCATTGATGCCGCCGGGCAGGCGTTGGAAGATGCCGGCCTGACTAACATGACGCAGGCTGAAAAGGAACGCACCGGCTGTTCGATAGGTTCGGGCATCGGAGGGCTTCCTGGGATCGAGATCGAAAGCGTCAACCTGCACGAACGCGGCCCTTCGCGCGTATCGCCGCACTTTGTGCACGGTCGCCTGATCAACCTCATCACCGGGCAGGTTCAGATCAAATACGGCTTTATGGGGCCAAATCACGCGGTGGTCACAGCCTGTTCCACCGGCGCGCATTCGATTGGCGATGCGGCACGGATGATTGCTGCCGATGATGCCGATGTGATGCTGGCTGGCGGCGCGGAAGGCACGATCAACCCGCTCGGGATCGCCGGTTTCGCGCAGGCGCGCGCGCTCAACATGAGCATGAATGACCGCCCGACCGAAGCCAGCCGCCCCTATGACAAGGCCCGCGACGGGTTCGTGATGGGCGAAGGTGCGGGCGTGGTGGTGCTGGAAGAATATGAACGCGCCAAGGCCCGCGGTGCGAAAATCTATGCCGAAGTCACCGGATACGGCCTGTCGGGCGATGCCTATCACGTCACCGCCCCGCATCCCGAAGGCCGCGGCGCGGAACTCGCGATGCGGATGGCGTTGAAGAAAGCGGGCCTTGGGCCGGGCGATATTGATTACGTCAACGCCCACGGCACCTCGACCATGGCCGACACGATCGAACTTGCTGCGGTTAAACGTGTGCTCGGTGACGATCTCGGCGGCGCATCGATGAGCTCGACCAAAAGCGCGATCGGCCACCTGCTGGGCGGCGCGGGCGCGGTTGAGGCGATTTTCTGCATCCTTGCAATGCGCGATCAGATCGTGCCGCCGACGCTGAACCTGCACGATCCCGATGATGGCACCGAAGGCATCGACCTCGTCCCGCTGGTAGCGCGCAAGCGTGAAGTGCGCGCCGTGCTCAACAACAGCTTCGGGTTCGGCGGCACCAATGCCTCGATAATCATGCAAAAGGTCGATTGACCCGGTGAAGCGCGGGCGGCTCGTCATTGTCGGCCTGCTCGCGCTTGCCGCAGCAGGGCTGGTGTTTGCGTGGAGTTTGATGGGATCAGCGACGGTGTCGCAGGAAACCAGCTTCACCATCCCCGCAGGCAGTTCGGTTTCGGCGGTCGCGGACAAGCTCGAAACCGAAGGGCTGATTTCGTCGGCATCCGGTTTCATGTTGCAGGCGCGCATCTTTGGTTCGGACAGGCCGATTCAGGCTGGCGAATTCCTGCTTAAGCCGGGGATGAGCCAGGGCGACATTCTCGCCGCGTTCCAATCGGGCGACGTGATCCGGCGTTTCGTGACCATCCCCGAAGGCATGCCGTCGATCCTCGTGTGGGAACGGCTGATGGTCGAGGAATTGCTGACCGGCGAAATCGGCGTGCCGCCCGAAGGATCGATCCTGCCCGATACCTATGCCTTTGAACGCGGGCAATCGCGCCAGAGCCTCGTCGAACAGATGCAGGCGGCGATGGACAAGGCGTTGGCCGAAGAATGGGCCAATCGCGCACCCAATGTTGCGGTGGATACGATGCGCGACGCACTGATCCTCGCCGCGATTGTTGAAAAGGAAACTGGCAAGCCCGAAGAACGCCGGATGATCGCCGGGCTCTATTCCAACCGGGTGCGCACGGGGATGCTGTTGCAGGCCGACCCCACGATCATCTATCCGATCACCAAGGGCAAGCCGCTGGGCCGCCGTATCCGCCAGTCCGAAATCGCGGCGGTCAATGGCTACAATACCTATACCCGCGTCGGTCTGCCCGAAGGCCCGATCACCAATCCGGGGCGCGAAAGCATCGCCGCGGTGCTCAACCCGGAAAAGACCAGCGCGCTGTTCATGGTGGCGGATGGCACGGGGGGGCACTGGTTCGCCGATAGCTTGGCGGAGCACAACGCCAATGTTGCCAAGTGGTATGCCATCCGCCGCGAGCGGGGCGAGATGTGATGAACACAAGGCCCGCAGAGCTGCGCGAACGTGCAGCCCAAAAACAACTGACGCTTGGCTGACCCTTTCATCCTCACCGCCGCGCTGCCGACCGACCTTGGCGCTTGGGCCGAAGGCCTCAGGCGCGCGCATTTCCCGGTCGAGCGAAATCACCTCCACGCGCACGTCACCTTGTTTCACGCCTTTGCGCCTTCGTTGCTGGATGAATTATGCGCCTTTCTGCCCAAGGTGGCCGCAGAGTTTGCCGCACCACAAGGCGCAGTCACCGGAGTGATGGATTTGGGCAAGGGCACCGCCATCGCGCTTGCTGCGCCGCAATTGCTGGCGCTGCGGGCGCTGATTGCCGAACATTTCCACGGCAGCTTGACGGTGCAGGATCTCCACCAACCGCGCCTGCACATTACCATTCAGAACAAGGTGACGAAGGATGAAGCGCGCGCGTTGCAGGCGAGCCTTGGGCCGGTACTTGCTCCGTGGATCGCCAAGGGGCAGTTTACCTTCCCTTCGTTGGAACTGCATCGCTATCGCGGCGGGCCGTGGGAACAGGTCAAAACGTGCAGCTTTCGCGGGCGGGTGCGGTTGTAATTGAGTGAGCTGCAACAATGGCTGCAACAATACTTGACCACGCGCGACCCGCGCCTTAAGTGCCCGCCTCGCCCGAGGCTGCTGCCCCGCGCGAATCCGGCTGACAGTCAGCCGTTGGCCCATGGGGCGGAGTAGCTCAGCTGGTTAGAGCAGCGGAATCATAATCCGCGTGTCGGGGGTTCGAGTCCCTCCTCCGCTACCAATCTCGAATCCGCATGCGTCTGCTTGCATTCGCTTGAAGCCGGATTTGGCGTAGGGGTATTTTGGGGGCATTTTCCGGGAGTACCGAAAAGGAGCGATAACGCACCATCAGGGAGCAAAGGTATCTCGCTCTTCCTTGTGCCCAAGATTTTACCCGACGGAACTCGGAACGACCTCAGTTGTGTGTCAATCGAACATAAGTTGGGGATCCATGCCTCGGGCCTTGTCGGCATAGGTAGCAATGACCTCGAAGCCTTCGCGCTCGGCGTAGGATCGGCAAAGGTCGATCTGGTCTTCGATCGAGCGTTCGTTCTGCAAGTCTGTGCTGAAGCGCGCATAGATCGCGGCGCGGGACGGCTGGGTCATCGTGCGGCCTCCTGCGGATCGACCGCCATCACTTGCTCCAAGATCGCGACAATCTCGCCCGTCAGCGAGCGCCGGTTCGTGGCTGCGCGATCTTTCAGCTTTGCCTTGACCCTGTATTCTGTGGTTGCCGCACGTGAAGCAAGAAATTGCTGATCCGCAGATCACCATACCGG
>JAHJSJ010000176.1 GCA_018830415.1 Alphaproteobacteria bacterium
ATCGCCGCCGCAACCAAAGGGGCGGCGTGATGGTTGAGGCTCCACACATCCCCGTGCTGCTCGATGAAGTGATCGCGGCCATCCAGCCTGCCCCCGGCATGACTATCATAGATGCGACCTTTGGCGCGGGCGGTTATACGCGGGCGCTGCTCGATGCGGGTGCGCAGGTGCACGCGTTTGATCGTGACCCCGATGCCATTGCTGCCGGGCAGGTGATGGTGGCGCATTATCAAGGCCGCCTCGCGCTCCACCCGGCGCGCTTTTCCGCGATGCGCGATGAATTGGCGCGGCTCGGCATTGCGCAGGTCGATGCGGTGGTGATGGATATCGGCGTGTCATCGATGCAGCTTGATCAAGGCGACCGGGGCTTTGCCTTCATGCACGATGGCCCGCTCGACATGCGGATGAGCCGGGATGGCGAAAGCGCGGCCGATTTCCTCAACACCGCCGATGAAGAAGCAATTGCGAACGTGCTCTATCGTTACGGCGAAGAACGCCAGTCGCGCCGGGTCGCCCGCGCGATTGTCGCTGCGCGCCCGCTGGCGACCACCGGCGAACTCGCCCGCGTGGTGCGCCGCGCGCTGGGGCACAAGCCGCACGACAAGAAAGACCCCGCCACCCGCACGTTTCAGGCGGTACGAATCCATGTGAATGATGAATTGGGCGAGCTTGAAGCTGGCCTTGCCGCAGCCGAGGCGCTGCTGGGCGAAGGCGGGGTGCTGGCGGTGGTCAGTTTTCACAGCCTTGAAGACCGCATCGTCAAACACTTCCTGCGTGAACGCAGCGGCGCGGGTCGTTCCGTATCGCGCCACCTGCCCGGCGAAATCCCCGGCCCGCCGCCGACCTTCGCCAACCTGTCAAAGGGCATCCGTCCGACCGAAGCAGAACTTGCCCGCAACCCGCGCGCCCGTTCATCCACCTTGCGCCATGCGATCCGCACCGGCGCGCCAGCCAGGAGCATTGCAGCATGATCAGCAGCACTCAGGCAAGGTCGCTGGGATGGATGGCGGTGCTGGCGGTTTGTTTTGCGCTGGTCGTCATCCTCAGCTTCAAGGTTCATGCCGTCAAAAGCCAAGTGCTGCTGGCCGAACGCCAGGTGATCGCGCTGCAGCGTGAGACGCTGCTGCTGGAAACCGAATTCCAGACCCGTGCCAGTCAGCGCCAGCTTGCCATGTGGAACACTGTCGAATTCGGTTACGCTGCCCCGCGTGCCGGGCAATTCCTTGATGGCGAACGTCAGCTTGCCAGCCTTGGCCAGCGGCCCGGCCCGAATGCGCCTGCACCGATCCGCCTTGCGCGGGCGGACATCGCCGATGGGAGCCTTGCCGCCGAAGCCCCGATGCGTTCACCAGTGTCGGGCGCGACCGTCACGCTCGCCTCGGCCGTCGGCGAAAGGGGCGCGGGCGAAGTGTTCAGCGACGCTTTTGGCGATTTCCTGATCGAAGCCTCCCCGATCCGCGCCGCGCAGGCCCAAACCATCTCCGCCAAGGGTGTTGGCGAATGAACACCATGACTGCCACCACGGCAGTCCCTTCAATTCCGGCTGGCCGCTTGCAGAGTGTCAATCTGCGGGCGCAATTATTGTGGACGGCCCGGTTCCGGGTGCTGTGGATTTTTGCTGCATTTGCCCTGATTACGCTGATCGCGCTGTTGCGGATCGCTTCTTTGGGGCTGGCGGGGCAAACCCCGCAGCGCACCAGCCTGCAGGACGCCTTGCTGCCTTCGCGCGGTGAGATTACCGATCGCAACGGCGCCCCGCTGGCGCGCGCATTTCCGGCCTATGCCTTGTGGTTCGATCCCAAGGCAATGGGCGATGTTGGCGCGCCGCTGGTGCGCAGCCCGCAAGAGGTCGCGCGCGAATTGAAGGCGATTTTCCCCGATATCGACGAAGCCCGCATGGCCAGCCGCCTGGCATCGGGCCGGGCCGGCTATCTGCGCCGCCGCCTGCTGCCCGAAGAGGCCAACAAGGTGTTTGCGCTGGGCGAAATCGCGCTTGAAATCCCGCGTGAGACTGATCGTTACTACCCCCAAGGCACGCTGGCGGCGCATGTTCTGGGTTATGTCGTCGAAGGCAAGGGCGGTCAGACCGGGATGGAGCAGGTGCTCGATGCCCGGCTCAGCAATCCCGATACGCGCGCAGAGCCGGTGGCGCTGTCGATCGATGTGCGGGTGCAGGGCGCGCTTGAGGATGAATTGCGGAGCGGGATGCTGGCAACCAACGCGATTGGCGCAGCTGGGATCGTGCTAGATGTCGATACCGGCGAAGTGATGGCGATGGCCTCCTTGCCCGAATTTGATCCCAATACCGCGGGCGCGGCCGGGGCCGAAAACGGGTTCAACCGCGTCACCAACGGGGTTTACGAACTGGGTTCGACCTTCAAACCGCTGAGCATTGCCGCCGCGATTGATGCGGGCGTTGTGCGAGACCTGAGCAAGCCGTGGAATGCCACCCCGGTTGAAGTCGGTCGTCGCACGATCAGGGATCTCAAGCCCAAGGGCGAAACGCTCAATGTCCCGCAGGCGCTGGTCTATTCCTCCAACACCGTGACCGCGCGGGTGGCGGATGAACTCGGCCCCGAACGCCTGCGCCGCACCATGATCGATCTGGGCATGGATAGCCGCCCGTTTATCGACCTGCCCGCGCGCGGGTTTCCGCTGTGGCCCAAGGGCAAGTGGAGCCGCATCACCAACATGACGGTCAGCTATGGGCATGGTCTGGCAGTCACCCCGCTGCATCTGGCGAGCGCCTATGCCGCGATGGTCAATGGCGGGATCTGGCGCCCGTCAACGCTGATGAAGCTTGATCCTGCCGATGTGCCGCGCGGGCGGCGGGTGTTCAAGGAATCGACCTCTTCGCGGATGCGGCAGATGCTGCGGATGATCTCGCTTTATGGCACCGGCAGGAACGCCGATGCGCCCGGATACCGGGTCGGAGGCAAGACCGGTTCGGCTGAGAAAGCCTCGGGCGGGGGGTATAACAAGACCTCGCTGGTATCATCCTTCGCCGCTGCGTTTCCCATGGATGCGCCGCGATATGTCGTGGTGATCGTGATCGATGAGCCCAAAGGCACAGTGGCATCATCATTCCAGCGCACCGCCGCGTTCAACGCCGCGCCGGTGGTGGGTCGGCTGGTGCCGCGCATCGGCCCGATGCTGGGGGTGCAGCCTGATGAACGGCGCGATGTCGATATTTCCGATCTGCAATATCTGGTGGACAAGCACTGATGCGGCTGGCCGACTTGATGCAGCGCGCGGGATTTGTGCCGGACGGGGCTGGCGATGTCAGCGTCACCGGCTTTGCGATCGATCACCGCAAGGTTGCCCCCGGCACGGTGTTCGGCGCGTTTCAGGGCGCGGCTGTCAATGGGGAAGATTTCATTGCCGCCGCGATTGAAGCAGGGGCGGTCGCCATCGTTGCCCGGCCCGAAGCGCGGGTTGCAGGCGCGCTCCACATTGCCGATGCGCAGCCGCGCCGCGCCTTTGCGCAGCTGGCGGCGGGGTTCTTTGCC
>JAHJSJ010000177.1 GCA_018830415.1 Alphaproteobacteria bacterium
CACACCGATTCGCTGCCGTGGCGCAGCGGGGTTGCGGCCAATAACTGGTCGCTGTCCACCGGCCGCGCCGAAGCGACCCGTCAGGCGCTGGTGCTGAGCGGGGTGCCAATGCCGCGGATTGCACGGATCGAAGGCGTCGCCGATACCGAACCGCTGATCGCCGATAATCCTGCCGATCCGCGCAATCGCCGGATTTCACTGCTGCTGCTTGATGATCGCGCCGTTTCGAAACCGGCGCGCACCGGGCCGGTGGGTAAGCCGATCTTTAAAGCGCCCCCCGCCGCCCCCGCCAACGCCTCAACCCGCAACGAAGCGCCCGCGCGTGCGGTTGGCAATGGCAACCAGTGACAGCATCACCGGCACTTCGACCAACACGCCGACCACGGTAGCCAAGGCCGCGCCGCTGCCCAATCCGAACAGGCCGATCGCCACGGCAACCGCCAGTTCGAAGAAGTTCGACGTCCCGATCAGCGCACACGGCGCGGCGACCGCGTGCGGCACCTGCCACGCTTTGGCCCAGCCATAGGCGATGAAGAAAATGCCATAGCTCTGCACGATAATCGGCACCGCGATCAGCGCCACCAGCAGCGGGCGGGTGACAATGGTTTCGGCCTGAAATCCGAACAACAAAAGCACGGTGGCAAGCAGGCCGATCACCGACAGCGGCTTCATCCGCCCAGTGAAATCCGCCACCGCAGCCTCGTTCCCGTCGTGGTTGGCGAGCAGCCGCTGGCGCACGAACGCCCCTGCGACAAGCGGCACCAGGACATAGAGCGCGACCGAAAGCAGCAGCGTCTCCCACGGCACCGCAATGCTGGTCACGCCCAGAAGCAGCGCGACTATCGGCGCGAAGGCAACGATCATGATGAGATCATTCGCCGCCACCTGAACCAGCGTATAGGCCGGATCGCCCCTGGTCAGCTGCGACCACACGAACACCATCGCGGTGCACGGCGCCGCGCCCAGCAGGATCAGCCCGGCGATATATTCCTGCGCATCGGCGGGCGCGATCAGATCGGCAAACACGATTTCGAAGAACAACACCCCCAGCGCCGCCATGGTGAACGGCTTGATCAGCCAATTGACTACCAGCGTGATGATCAGCCCCTTGGGCTTGTCGCCCGCACGCCGCACCGCACCGAAATCGACCGCGACCATCATCGGGAAGATCATCGCCCAGATCAGCACCGCGACCACCAGATTGACCGAGGCATATTCAAGCGCCGCGAGCGACGCGAAGGCGCCCGGCATCGCATTGCCCAGCGCAACCCCGGCCAGGATCGCAGCGCCCACCCAGACGCTCAGCCATTTTTCGAACAGGCCAAGCCCGGCGGCGGCGGGCCTGGTATCGGCGGTGATGGTGTTCATGGAATTATTGGCTCCTTGCATGAATCCGACCCTGATCGAGCGACCGAGCAATCCTCACCGCCGCAGCAATTTTCGGTGAGGTAGCCCATCAGCGCGTTCATCGCGCCGTAGTCCGCTGAATAGATGATCGACCGGCTTGCGCGCCGCTGTGTCACCAGCCCGGCATGGGCGAGCTGGGCTAGGTGGAAGCTCATCGAGGACGCAGGAACGCCGATCCGGTCGGCCAGCACGCCCGCAGGAATGCCTTGCGCGCCAGCCTGAACCAGCAACCGGAACGCGGCGAGTCGATGTTCCTGCGCCAAAGCGGCGAGCGCGCGGATGACGTGATCGGGTTGCAAGGAAAATTCCAATGATTCGATAAATATCGAATTATTGGAGAATGATTTAGCGGTCAAGCGCCTTCGGCAGCCCGGTGGTTGGCACGAGAACTACTATGGCACAAATAGCAAGGGCGAAAGCTGCCCGACAGTATGGAGGAGCGCCCCGCTGTAGTAAGGTTAGCTTGGTTCGGGAGGGCCCTTGAAGTTCTGGTTCAAAGGGTTGGCAATGAAACGGGAACGAGGTTGCCTTGGCTTTGCGTCACTGCTTAATGTGAAAAAACTGAGATAGTTCTGTCGGGTAACACATTCTGAGGAGAGATTACGTGGGCCGCATCGCCAAAGGTTCAGTTCGCACCGTATCATGCCTTGCCATCGCGGTAGGGCTGGTTCTTTCCGGGGCACCCGCAGCGCTGGCGCAGGAGCACGGTGAGCAGCCTGCCGCAACGGCGCAAGCCCCGGCGACGGGCGTTCCGGCTTGGGGAATCGCCAGCACCGACTTTCCTGCCGACCCCGACATCGTGTTCGGCACCCTGCCCAACGGCATGCGTTATGCCCTGCGGCGCAACGGCAATCCTCCGGGTGAAGCGATGATCCGCTTCTCCGTCGCCGTCGGCGGCAAGGAGGAAACCGATGCGGAAAATGGTGCCGCCCACTTCGTCGAGCACATGGCCTTCAACGGTTCGACCAACATCCCCGAAGGCCAACTGCTGCCGATGCTCGAACGGCTCGGACTGGCCTTCGGTCCAGACACCAATGCCGTGACGTCGCTCGAATACACGACCTATATGCTGAACCTGCCCCGCACCAATGGGGAAACGGTCGACGCCGCGCTGACGGTCATTCGCGATATGGCGGGTGAGTTGACTATCGATCCGGCAGCTGTCGAGCGCGAGCGCGGCGTCGTCATGAGCGAAGCGCAGATACGCAACGATCCGGCGCGGCGGCGCATCACGGATTATCTCCAAACTGCGTTGCCGGATTCCCGGCTCGGCTTTCGCGTTCGCGCCGATGTCGAGCGCATCCGCACCATCTCCGCAGACGAACTGCGCGCCTTCTATCAGGCCTATTACCGCCCCGAGCGAGCCACGCTGGTGATCGTCGGCGATTTCGATCCTGCCGCGATGCGCGCCAAGATCGAGACGGTCTTCTCGGACTGGCAGGGCAAAGGCGAAGCGCGGCCCCGCTATGCCTCGCCGGTGCCGGAGGTGGTCGGTGCACCGGCGGTCGCGACTTTCGTTGACCCCGCGACGCCGGAGATCATCGATCTCCAGCGGATCTCACCCTGGGTTCCTTCGAGCAATACCGCCGCCGAGGCGCGCGAGGAAGTCCTGCGCGCCGTGGCGGCGGCAGCCCTATCCAACCGAATCGCTGTTCTTTCACGCAACGCCGATTCCCCCACGCTCGGCGCGCAGGCTGCGGATCAACCGTTATTCCGCAGCGCGCGGTCCTACGGCATGTTGATCGTTGCCAAGGATGGCCGTTGGCAGGACACGCTTGCGCTGGCGGAGCAGGAACTGCGCCGCGCGCAGCAATTCGGCTTCACGGCGGCAGAGCTAGAGGAGGCCAAGGCGAACATCGCCACCGCGCTGGCCAATGCCGCCGCGCAGGCCGCCGGTAGGCCCAGCTCGCGCATCGCCGACGCCCTTGTCGCCGCCAGTCTCGATAATATCGTGCCGACCGCGCCAGCGACCGATCTCGCCTTCTATCAGGCCATCGCGCCCACAATCACCCCCGAAAGCGTGAGCGCGGCGTTCCGTGCCGCTTGGCAGGGCGGGCCGACGGTAGTTCACGTGTCGACCAAGCAACTGATCGAGGGCGGCAAGACGGCCATTCTCATCGCGCTTGAGGACAGCGCCAAGGTCGCCATCACCGCACCGGTTGAAGCCGCAGCAGCCACCTTTGCCTATCAGGGTTGGGGTGCGCCCGGCGAGGTGGTGAGCGATAGCACCATCGCCGATCTCGGCATCCGCACAGTACGCTTCGCGAACGGGCTCGAGCTCAACCTCAAGGTCACCGCCTTCGAGCCCGGCAAGGTGGCCTTCTCGATGCGGGTGGGCGATGGCGCCCGCGACTTCCCGATAGACAAACCAGGCCTGCGCGAAATCCTGCCGTTTATCGTCAGCATTGATGGGTTGGTGGCGCATGATGCCGACGAATTGCGACGGGTGCTGGCCGGAAAGGCGGTGAGCACCGGCCTCGCGGCAGGCCAAGATGCGCTTCAGGCGAACGGCACTACCACATCGGCCGATCTCGAAATGCAGCTCAATCTGCTGGCCGCGCGGCTGACCGCCACTGGATGGCGTCCGGAAACGCAGGCGCAATGGGCCGGAGTCGCACCGGTCATCGTGCAGAACATCCGTGCCAATCCGCTCCAGCTGTTTTCGGTTGCGCTCAACGCGGCGCTAACCGGTGGAGACGCGCGCTTCGGGCTGGTAAACCCGGAGAGTCTGGCGCAGCTTTCGCTCGACGATGTGCGCGCCGCGGTCGCTCCGCAATTGGACAAAGGGTCGATGGCGCTGGGCCTGGTCGGCGATTTCGATCCCGATGCGGCGATCGCCGCAGTCGCGCGGACGCTAGGCACGCTGCCGACACGGCCCGCGCGCAAGGAGGCCGAGGCCGGTGGCAAACCCGTCACCTTCGTGCGAGATCCTGCCGTGGTGGTGCTCAATCATGCCGGGGCGAGCGATCAGGGCGTTCTGGCGCTCAGCTGGCAGACCGACGACGCTACGGATCAGCGCGACGACATCACCCGCGATCTGCTCGCGGCGGTAATGCAATTGCGTCTGCAGGACAAACTGCGTGAAGAGCTGGGCGCGACCTATTCGCCCGTGGCCACCAGCTATTCAGAGCTTCGGTTCGAGGGCTTGGGTCACCTGACGGCCTACACTACCGTTTCGCCCGAAGCGATGGATGCGACCGCCGCAGCGATCCGCGCGATTGCGGCGGAACTGGCGGAAGGGCCAGCGCCGGACGACCTGATCGAACGCGCGCGCAACCCGATGCGTGACAGCTACAAGCGTGCCGAAAGCCAGAACCTCGAGTGGACCGGCCCTGTCGTCATGGCTCAGAGCGATCCGCGGGTTCTCGATCAACGGCGAGCCAGAACGGGCATTCTCGAAGCGCTCACGGCCGCCGACCTCCAAACCGCCGCCCGCCGCTATCTGGCAGGCGCCGGGCCGGTCGAGATCAGGGTTGTGCCCGCAGGTTCGTAATGGCGCAGCGGCATCCGGCCGCTGACAGCCCATCTTGCCGTTCATCTTCGAAACCTGATCGAAGAGGCGAACGTCATTGAAGACGATGAGCGAATGCCGCATTGTGCCCCGCCGCAAGGCGTGGACCGCAAATCACATCTAAGTCATTGAAAAAGTGGTTGACGCACTAGGGCTAGAACCTAAGGCCCACCGATTAGAGCGCTTTCCGGCCATTCTGGGTCACCCTGATTGCGACAGGAGAGCCGCTGGACAGGAGTGGCACGCAGCGCGGGCCTGTCGGCCCCCGGGCAAGTGCTGCGACGAAGCCAGCGGCTCTCCTGTCGCAACCCCGCAGGGGCGGGCCGCTTTTGGCCCATCACCACGTCGCTTGTCGGTCACTATGCTTTGGCATGGCTCCCTCCGCGCTCCTTGTGTTGGGCCAAAATCGGCTCCGTCAGGGTGACCCAGAATGGCCGGAAAGCGCTCTAAAACCCCATCAAGGCCGCGAGCATGGGCTCACGCGATATCGAAGCCTGCAGATTGAGTCGCTTGACGGGGCACCTTATCTCGTGCGCAAACTATGCGCATGGCGGGAGCCATCGGCGTGACAATGCTGGTGGCTCCTTTCTTTCGTCATCAGCCACAACCTGCACCGCCGTCACCTGACAGAAAGTCAGCGGGCCAGTATCGCCGCACGGGTGGCGAATATGCCATCACACCGCCCTAGTAAGGATGCAAATTTGCATACTTATTCGGATGCAGCCTCACTTTTGAATGTCTCAGGGCGCAGCGCTGCCAGCGCCCGCAAGGTTCACGATACCGCGCCACCTGAAATCCGCATCCGGGCGGAGCGCAGGCTTGGCGAAATGATTATCGAGCAAAAGGCAACCGTGGGGTTAGCCACCGGCGGGCAACCTTATCAGTCTACCAGTGCCAACACGGAACCAGTAGAAAATCGCCCCACACTTGCCGACATTGGCGTTGATAAAAAGCTATCCAGCCATTCGGAAAACCTTGAGTTATCGCCAACGGGAAACAGCGCCCGCCTTTCAGAGCGGCGCCTTTTCCTTTGCGCCGGGTGTTACCCCGGAGCAAAATGGGGCGGTGTTTCCGTCAAAATTAAGTCCAAGTCTTTGAAATTGTGGTGAGCCCGACAGGATTCGAACCTGTGACCCGCTGATTAAAAGTCAGCTGCTCTACCTACTGAGCTACGGGCCCACGCTTGATGGTCTTTGGCGCCGCGATTGTGGCGGCGCGGGCGCTCACCTAGGCAGGGGGCGGCGGCGGGTCAAGCGGGCATGAAGCTGAGCGAGCGTCAAACCGCTCAACGGGTCGCGCCAATCGGCGGCAATCGCCCGCGCCGGGGCGAGCACGAAGGCGCGCTGGCGGAAAGCGGGGTGCGGGATGGTGAGCGCCTGTGACCGCCGCCCCGAACGCCATTCCCCGCCGCTCCACAGCACAATATCGCAATCAAGCACCCGGTCGCCCCAGCGCTGCCCGCGCCGCCTGCCAAATTCACGCTCGATCCGTTTGAGCGCGGCGAGCAGCGCGGGCGGGGCAAGCTCGCTCTCCAGCATCAGCGCGGCGTTAGCGAATCGGCGCTGCGCCGCGCCCATCGCCGGGGTGGCGATTACCGGGGAACGCGCGGCCACCATGCCGAGCGCCGCCAGTTCCTCCATCGCCGCGCGCACCACTTGCCGCGGTGGGCCATATTGCCCGCGGTGCCGGTTGCTGCCCAACGCTATCAGATAATGACTGCTCAAATGTCCTGCGCGATCCGGCCGTAGAGCTGCGGGCGGCGGTCGCGGAAAAAGCCCATGCCCGCCCGGTGCCGCGCCGCGCGCGAGAGATCGAGCCTCGCCACCAGCACGCCCGTTTCCTCCGCGCCGAAGGATTCGACCAGATCGCCCCATTCGTCAGCGATGAAGGAATGGCCGTAGAACCGCTGCGCGCCGCCCTCTGGCCCTTCCGCGCCGATGCGATTGGCGGCCACCACCGGCATGCAGTTCGACACCGCGTGGCCCACCATCGCGCGCCGCCACATCCGGCTGGTGTCGAGATCGCTATCGTAAGGTTCAGACCCGATCGCGGTCGGATAAAGCAGCAGTTCCGCGCCCATCAACGCCATCACGCGGGCACATTCGGGATACCATTGATCCCAGCAGATACCGACACCGACGCGCACCATCGCGCCATCCTCGCCCGGCACATCCCACACCTTGAAACCATCATTGCCGGGGCGGAAATAGAATTTTTCCTCGTAACCCGGCCCATCGGGGATGTGGCTTTTGCGGTAGGTGCCCATGATCGCGCCATCGGGGCCGATCATCGCGAGGGTGTTGTAATAGTGGTGCCCGTCGCGTTCGAAGAAGCTGGTCGGGATCGTCACCTTGAGCCTCGCCGCCAGCGCCTGCATCGCGGTCACGCTGGGGTGTTCCAGCGTCGGGCGGGCGAGCGCAAACAGCGCCTCGTCCTCCTCACGGCAGAAATAGGGGCCGCTGAACAGTTCGGGCGGCAGGATCAGCTGCGCGCCCTTGGCGGCGGCGTCCTCCACCAGCGCGGCGACAGCGGCGATGTTGGCGGCTTCATCCGCTGAACCAAGCGGCAATTGCAGGGCGGCGACGGTAATGGATGTCATGCCGCCGCCCATATAGCGATTTCGAGTTCGGTGGAACACCGAACGGCTCGGAAATCGCGGTCTACTAAAGCGCCGATTATGCCGACTTCTTGAACAACAGAGTCATGCGGTCGCTTTCGCCCTTGCCTTTCAGGTCTTCGCGCTTGGTGGTCAGCACCGGGGGCATTTCCCACACCCCTTGCGGATGGTCGGCGGTGTCCTTGGGGTTGGCGTTGACTTCGCTCGCTGCGACCAGATCAAACCCGTTGAGGCGCATGAAATCCACCACGTCCTGCTGTTTCAGATAGCCGCGCGTGCCATTGGCATAAGACCACGGCGCATCGGTCTTCGCGCGGTGCTGGACGATGCCGATCATCCCGTCATCCTTGAGCAATTCGCGCATCGCGCGGATTTCGCTGTCCGCGATCCCGGCCCGCGTGATCCCGTGCATCCCGCGAATCACCAGGATGCGGTCAAACGTGCCCTTCTGATCGTCCGGGATGGTTTCCAGCGTCATGCCGGAAAACCTTTCGGCCGCAAGCCCGGTATAGCCCGCCACTTCCGCGCCGAACCCCGCCGCCTGAACGCGAATACGCTCCTGCCGCTCGGGATCGCTGGTCGCCAGCCGGGGGTTGGCATAGATGCCGACCAATTCACCTTCGCCGCCCAGATAATGCCCCAGCAGGCGCGAATACCAGCCGCCGCCGGGCGCATATTCGCCCACCTTCATATCGGGCGCGACCTGAAAGAAGGCGAGCGTTTCGGCCGGGTGGCGGTGCGCATCGCGCGCGCGGTCTTCGGCGCGGGTGGGGTGATTGATCGCACCCGACAGCGCTTCGCCGTGATGCTTGAGGAACATTGCCGACATCTGCTCCGGCGTCATGTTCTTGTGCATCATCGGCTTGTCCTCCTTGCCGCCGTGGTGGTCGGCAAGGACGGGTGCGGCAATGGCAAGGCCACTCGCAGTGGCGAGGGCAAGGATCAATTTCTTCATGGTCGAATTCTCCCTTGGGAAACGCAGTTGAACCAGAACACACCAGTGGCAATTGCGTTCTTCTGCACTATCTCTGGCAGAAACCAGCGGAGATTTCGAGTGAGCAATTTGGAAACGGTCATTGTCGCAGGCGGGTGCTTCTGGTGCACCGAAGCGGTGTTCCGCGATGTGGTGGGCGTGACGATGGTCGAAAGCGGCTATATCGGCGGCACGAAAGTGAACCCGACCTACAAGGAAGTGTGCACCGGCACCACCGGCCATGCAGAGGCGATCCGGGTGACGTTTGATCCCCACGCGATCAGCCTTGGCAATATGTATGACGTGTTCCTCGGCACGCATGATCCGACGCAGCTCAACCGGCAGGGCGGCGATGTCGGCACGCAATACCGCAGCGCGATCTTCCCGCTGTCTGACGCGCAAGCGGCGGAGGCGGAAGCGGCGATTGCGCGCTGGAATGACGATAACGCCAAGGTGGCGGTGACCACCATCGAAGGCCTGTCGGGCGGCGAGCAGACTGCGGAGTGGTATCCGGCGGAAGGCTACCATCAGGAATATTGGGACGGCGAAGGCCAGCGCAATCCCTATTGCCTTGCGGTGATCCCGCCCAAGCTGATGAAATTGCGGAAATCTTTTCAGAAATATGTCAAGGATTAAACGGAAGGGCTGCTTTCGTCGTCATTCGATAAAAGCTGCCATTCTGGAAACGACCCCATTATGGCCATTAGCGCAGCTGGATCTGGCCTTGCCTGGTTGCAACCCCGAACAGATACGGGCATTGCCAGCAAACACTTTTGTTTAAGGGGGCACCTTGACCGTCGATTTGGCTGCCAGCGTTGTCCCCCATAACGTCCTGAACGTTGTAGCCATCGGATATGGAGGAACTGGTCCGGCCCGCCCGTTTCGCCTAAACGGCCACCGCTTAGTGATCGGCGATGGCAACACCTTGGCGCAAGCGCTCGAACGGCTGGACCATTAACTTGGCCACCGCCTCATTGCCGCCCGCCACCACCCCGAGGCCTCCGGCACACGACCGCGCCTTTTTCGGCCATCCTAAAGGCCTTGGGTTCCTTGCTGGGGCCGAGATGTGGGAGCGGTTCAGCTTTTATTCGATGCAGTCCCTGCTGATGCTTTACATGACCAAATATCTGCTGCTCGATGGCAATTCGAGCAAGGTCGCTGGGCTCGACACTTATCGCAGCGTACTTGAACAGATCTTCGGGCCGATGACCAGTCTGGCGCTCGCGGCGCAGACATTCGGGCTTTATTCTGGCTTTATTCTGGTCACTCCGCTGATCGGTGCCTGGCTCGGTGACCGGGTATGGGGCCGGACCCGGACCGTGACGATTGGTGCTCTTTTGATGAGCGCCGGGCACCTAACGATGGCAATGGAACAGGCGTTCCTGCTAGCACTTCTGTTGCTGATCTTCGGCGGCGGGCTGTTCATTAGCAATCTTGCGGCGCAGATCGGCGGCCTTTATGCGTTCGACGACACCAGACGCACCCGCGCCTTCGGCATCTACCTTATGGCGGTCAACGTCGGCATATTCGCCGCGCCGCTGATTTCGGGCACCCTTGGCGAGCGGGTGGGCTGGCACTGGGGCTTCGGTGCCGCCGGGATTGGGATGCTTATCGGCCTTGGCACTTACCTAGCGGGACGACGGCATCTTCCGCAGGATGTGATTGTCAAAGGTAGCAAGCCCGTCCCGCTGACCAAAAGACAATGGCAGTCGGTTGGGGGGTTGATCTTGCTCTACCTTCCCAAACTGTTCTTCTTTGCCGCGATCCAGCAGGCATATGGTATCATGATCGTTTGGGCAGATAGTGCAGTTGATCGCAAAATTAGCGGGTTCGAAATTCCGGTGACTTGGATACTGGTTGTCGACGGTATTCTAACGATTGTTGGCGTGTTGCTTGCAAATCGCATATGGGCGCAAATGGCGGCGAGGGGGCGCGAACCGCACGACATTCGCAAAATCGGTATTGCCAACGTGATCGCTGCCGCGTCATTCCTGCTGATCGCGGGCTTTTCGGTGATGCCGCAAGTTCCCGTTTATGGCTGGCTGCTGTTCTACCTCGTGCTCGATCTCTCCTTTGGCTGGAACGATCCGCCGGCGCGCGCGCTGATTGCCCGCTTCGCCCCGTGCTCGGTCAATGGCATGATGTTTGCGCTCTATTCGCTGTCGGGATCTCTGGGCTTTTTTCTCCTTGGATGGCTCGGACGTTTCTATGAGCCGCTTGGACCGACGAAATATTTTCTGCTGACGGCCACACTCCCACTCACCGGAGCTCTGTTGCTGATTGTCTTCGCCCGCCCACTCGAACGGCTGCTAGCTCGCGGTGACGCGGATCGCGCCGATCTGGACCTGGGCAGCAAATTGTCCGTGTGAGCGCTTCCTGCGGTGTTATCAGAGCAACTGCACCAGGCGTGAGGGCGAGTTTGGCTGCCACATAAATGGGGCGTCTTACTGAGTTTTGGCTGAAGTCGATCGTTTCTAGATCTTAGCCGGTGACGAGAGCGAGACTGACAGTGTCACCCGTTTGCCCTAGATGTGTTTAGTTGCAGATGCTCTGACAGAGCCGGTAGCGGTGCTCGCGGCACCTGATGGTCCGCTAACCACCCACTATCAGTCATTCGCCGCGCCCGGACACAATCCCGAAAGCAGAATTGCAGCAAGCGACCCCATTGGCAACAATCCAAGGTTCGTCGCCCCGTGCTTGACACGGGGCTTGGCTTTCTTTGGCGCGGGCGGAAAAAGCAAGCCGCGCCCCGGATCCCCGGCCTGCGCCGGGGCAGGCAAGTCCGGGGCGACGATGGGGGGTTAGGGTTTCACCCACCGCGCCACAAAAAACCCGTCCAGCCCGCCGTGGTCAACCAGCATTCCGGGATGGGTGCGCAGCCAGCCTTCAGGCGTGGGGGTGAGGCCTGCGGGGAGTTCGTCTGCCATGATCGGCATCGGTGTGAGGCCGCAATTGGCTTCGATCCACGCGGCTTGGCTCTCGCCTTCCTCGGCCTCCAGCGAGCACACGGCATAGACCATCACGCCGCCGGGGTTGAGCCATTCGGTGGCCCGCGCGATCAGCCCCCGCTGCAATTCGACCATTTCGGGGATCTGCCGCGCGCCGATCCGGTGCAGCACATCGGGATGGCGGCGGCAGGTGCCCGTTGCGGTGCAGGGCGCGTCGATCAGGATCGCGTCGAAGCGGTGTTTCGGCTCCCACACCAGCGCATCGGCGCGCACGGGGGAGGCTTTCAGCCCGGTGCGTTTGAGGTTGTCTTTCAGTAGCTCCAGCCGCCGTTTGGAGCTGTCGAGCGCGGTGACGTTCCACCCCGCCGCTGCCAGTTGCATCGTCTTGCCGCCGGGCGCGGCGCACAGGTCGAGCGCGTTTTTCGCGCCAGAATCATTAGCTCCTTCGCCCAGCAGCCGCGCCGGGATCGACGCCGCGATATCCTGCACCCACCAATCGCCCGCCTTGAAGTCCGCGAGGCTCTCCACCGCCGCGCCGCGCGGCAGGCGCACATGGCCCGGCGCCAGCGTAATGCCGCCCATCGCCACGGCGCGGGTTTCGGTTTCGCCTGTATCTTTCAACGCCAGATCGAGTTCGGGCGGGAAGGCGAGGCCGGGGGCGATGGCGGTGGCGCGTTCCTCGGCCCAGCGGGCGACGACCGCCGGTGGCAAGGTGGGCGCATCGGGCAGCACGCTCACACCCGGCTTTACCAGCGTGGAGAACACCCCGTGGGCGAGCCTCCTCGGCCCGCCTGCCAGCAGCGGCAAGCCGGTGGCGATCACCGCGTGCGGCGGGGTGTCCAATCGCAGCGCCTGCGCCAGCATGATCCGCAGCACCATCCGCACCTTGGCATCATCGGGCAGGCGCTGTTTGGTGACGCTGTCGATCAGCGCATCAATGTCGGTCAACCAGCGCAGTGTCTCACTCGCAATCGCGCGGGCCAGCGCGCGGTCGGGCGCGGTGCGAATAGAGCTGAGCGCCGCGCCTTCGGCGATTTCCAGCGTCTCTCCCCGCCGGAATACGGCATCAAGCAGGCGAAGCGCAGCGCGGCGCACGGAAAGTCCGGGGGTGGTTGGCATGGGCGGCCTCTAACCACTATTGAAACCAAGCGCCAGCACGCGCATTTGGGTGATATGACCAAGCAGAAATCCGAGGCTGCCAAGCAGTTCACCAAACCCGCGCATTGGACCAACGACCCGGTGCCTGCGCCCAAACAGGTCGATCCGCTGAAGGGTGAGCCAAAGGAACTCTCCCCCACCCGCTACGGCGATTGGGAGAAAAACGGCATCGCCTGGGATTTCTAGAAAA